>JBAXPJ010000097.1:0-8684 GCA_037132335.1 Sediminibacterium sp.
CGGGAGGGAGGGGTATTTGTACCCCCACCCCTATCCTTCCATTAGTCTAATACATTCCGCACCAAAGCCAATATCTATGCTTTGAGGTGTAGTCAGTTTCCTTCCGCACCTACCACATTTACCTTCGTGCCATACTTGGGTACGGCTGTCAATAATACCTTGCTTTAAACGGCTGTAAACAAAGCCAAAAGCAAGGCTTTGAGCCATACCTACAAACCCACTCTTTGCGGTCGTAAAATAGCCCTTAGAATCGCTAATACAACCAATGTACTTGTAGTCGGTTTCATTGTTGCCACCCACTAAAACCGAAACGAAATAGATATCCCCTTTTTTGGCTTTCTTAATTTTGTAGGTGTAACGATTTGATGCACCCACCAATGTAGTTGTAGCATTGCCACCTAAAATAAATTCTAGTGCTTGGCTTGGCTCGGTCAATAATTTTTCCATATAGTTTTATATTAAATTTGTAGTACAAAAATAGGGGTGCGTTTCCGCACCCCATTAAATTACTCGGCTATGATTCTATACTCGCACCCATTTGCTGAAAACGATTTGATTGATTTCATACTTGGATTGATTACTCTTTTTTGGTCTGCTTTAGCAATACCTAAAGCGGTTTGCTTTGCACTTGAATTATCACGCAAGTAAGGTTTAACTTGGTCGATTGTCAAAGGTCTTAATTGATTATCGAAATAGTTGGTTTCAATCACGCAACCACTATGCAATAAAAATTGTGCGTAATTTCTGCGGTCTGCTGAATTTAAAGGCAAAGATAAATCGGCTCTATGCGTTAAAATATTTCCGCTAATATGGTCAGCGTATAGATGCGGTTCAGGAGTCCAATTTGCAAAATCAATACCTAATTCATCACAAGCAATTTCAATGGCTCTATCCCACCCACGATTGATTGCAAATACATATCTACTATGCTTGTAAACTTTGCCATCAAATAATTCTAAAGTTCTTTTGCCACCTACTAAAGTTGCTTCGATAAATAATTCAATACCTGTAAACGGATGACCTTTAATAGCCATTAAAATTTGCATTGCTTGAGCAATACTAACTTCGATAATTTGCTTAACATTTTTCATAATATAACTTATTTTTTTTATGCCTACTATTATGGGGTTTCGGCTTATCCCCTTTTTGTTACAACAAAAGTAATATAAATTTCAATACCAAACTATTTTTTTTGTAAATAAAATAAAACTATTTTTAAAAAATGTTATAACTGATTGATTTGCAGTTAGTTAAAGCCAGAAAAAAAATTAAAGTTTTTTTGAAAAACAAGATAAAAAAAAATGTTTTAAATAAATTTGTTTAAAATCAAATAGTTTTATATACATTTGCAAAATCATTATTTATTCACTTAAACTTTTAAATGTTATGGAAAATTTAGAATTGTTGAAACAAGCAAATTTGAATTGGGATGTTGAATCTCGTTCATTAATTACCAGCGGAGAGAATCCAATTGAAACGGAGCATATTGCTATCGTTCGCGTTGACACCAATAAAATTCTTGGTGTTCACGGAAATGGATATACCGCGTATCAAAACACGGAGATGGCTGAAATCTTAAATCGCATTAGCGGTAAAATGGGATTGCCATTACATCGCGGAGGTTATTTTGGCGAGGGCGAAAAAACTTATATCCAATTAAAAACCGGAGATAGGAGATTGGGGACTGATATGGTCAAAGGTTATTTGACTTGTATCAATTCTTTTGACGGCTCTACAAGTTTGGCATTCGGTCATAGCAATACAACCATTAGTTGTATGAATACTTTTTTTGCTAGTAACAAAGAGTTGGTAAATAAAGTAAGGCACACGGCAGCAATGCACGGGCGCGTTGATCTAATCTGTCAACAGATTGAGGAGGTATTACGCACGGAGGAACTTATCTTTGATTCTATTGAGAAAATGCGTGAGGTTCGTATTACCCCACAAGTTAAAGATATGGTATTGGCTCATATCCTCAATTTACAAAAGGAGGAGAGATTAGCCGACCTATCTACATTGAGCACCCGTAAAAAGAATATCCTTTCCGACTTGCAGGTTAATATCAATGGCGAGGTTATTGATAAGGGCGAAAATGTTTGGGGATTATTTTCCGGTATTACAAAGTACACCACACATAGTTTAAAGGGAGATAGCACGGAGAATAAGCTATTCGGTGTGTATGGTAATCGTGAGCGCGAGGTGTTTGGTAAATTGGCTCAATTGGTATCTTAAAAAAATAATTGGGGTAGGTGTAACAACCTATCCCTTTTTTTATTAATTTTGTATTACAATAAATTTAAAATGTATGGAAAAGTTAGCAGTTAAAAAAATGGAAAGGGCGGAAGATTCGCCAACCTACACTCAATGGTGTAATCACGTTCAATTCGGTTCTTTGTATGTTCCGCCAACAAAGTATTACATACCAAAGTACACGTTGGAATTTGCCAATGAAAAAAGAGAAACTATTTTTGAAACAATTATTTCATTATTAAAATCAAAGTAAAATGGACACACGATTAGCCGGCCAAAGAATTATGATTATTGAAATGGATGACACTCAAGCACCGCCACCCAATACAATGGGAACAATCAAAGGTGTTGATGGCATTGGACAAATTCACGTTCAATGGGACAATGGTAGCACACTGGCGGTTCAGCCGGTGGGTGATAGATATCAAATTTTTGACAAACCCAAAAAATAATTTTATGAAGAAGATTAACACCACCAAGAAAGTATTTTGTGAAACGCATCCCGAGTACAAACGATTACGTAAGACCGACCCAAAACAATTTGAGGTTAAGTACAACCTTTGGGTTATTGAGGCTTATGTAGACCATATAAAGGTTAAGAGGACTATGGCCTTCTTACACACCTTGCAGATGGCTAAACTTGGGTTAAGGTATTAATGAACAAAAAAATAATTTTGTTATTTAAATTATTCTTTTTAACTTAGCAGTCTAAATCATTTATTATGGCAACAAAAACTTTTAAAATTGGTGAGTACGCTATTGGCGGAAAAATCAAGGTGAGTATTACGGCTCAAGCCGTGACTATCCAAGCATTGGATTATCATTCTAATGCAGTAGTAAGCGAAACTATTTTCAGTAACATCCCCAACAACTATTGGAATTCTAGAGAGTATCTAGAAGAACTAACGAGTAGCTATTACGCAGATAAAGTAATGGAGTATATCATTGCTAATAGCGGTATTACATACGAAATGTTTAAACAATACTAAACCCTACTACAATGGAAAAATCACTTGTAAACATTATTGCAAAGTCATATTATGACCAAGGCATGGAAACCGAGCATATGTTATATGCTATTATGCTATCTACATTAGTTAAGATAGATTTAAAATCACTTGATTTATTTGACGCGATTAAGCAGATTCATAAAGCAGATATCGTGACGATTAATTTCAAAGAGATGGAATTAGTTTTTGACAATCTAGAAGTTCATTCAGTATCCGGATGCAAAAATGATGAAGGGCAACCGGAAGTGTGTTTTAATTTCTACGATACCGAAAATGAAACCGCACATTCAGTTAGATTACATCAATTTCCTAACATTCAAATTATACTAGACATTATTTCTGCCGTGGATAGTAAATGTGAAATAAACTTTACCGACCATGAAGAATTATAAAATAGCTAGTGCCGGCAGTCCACAAGGATTAACCGAGCAAATAAAATTATTAATTGCTGATGGATGGGAGCCGATGGGTTCCCACCAAGTAATACAACACCACGCGCAGAACCGATATCGCGGTGACCAACTTATGGATACCATATATCAATCTGAATATACAATAACGATGGTCAGAGAGGAGCATACCAATTCAGAGCATATCCCCAACATAGAGGTCGGTGTGTATTACTGCTACGAGGATGACGAAGAGACGATTAAGCTTTTTGATGAGGAGGAGATGCGAAATGAATTTGAAACAAAATTATCTCAATTAATTAATTCAAAATAAATCTATATGAATTTAGATAACATTAGAATCATTGAAATATCCCAAAATAGTTGGGAGGAAGAAAATTTCACATTATTAACTACACTTACCGACGAGCAGATATCCCAGGTATTACAACCATTGATCGACGAGGAGAGAGACGAACCGGATGGTAATGTTTTGTATGATAACGAGACACTAACTCAAAAGTTATGTGAGGTGTATCCCGATGAGATGACACATATGTATCAAACCATAGAAATTTTAGAATTATAAAATTTATTTTGGAATATCAAGAAACATTATTATTTTTGTGGAATAAAATTTATTAATAATTTAAATGAATGTAAAATGGCAAAGAGAAAAACAATTGAACCTAATGTTCACGAGATTGATTTAGAGATTACAATGGAAGCCGCTGAAGGATGCTTGGCATTGAAACCCGATGGATTTGATGGAGATAAGGATGGGTATGACAAAGCAATTCTTGGATTAACTGACAATGGTCAATTGGTCTATTCCAAAGAGTGGATGGTTATGCTATTGCTAAGGGCAGATGCTAAGAGTTACAAGAAAGCAAAGAAGAAGAAAGACATTGAACTAATGACTGAAGAAGAGGCTTGGGAATTCTTGGAGTACAATTGCTTTAATGCGTATGTCGGAGAGCAGACACCAATATTTGTAAACACCTACCAAACATTTTAAATAAAACTATATGGCAACTTTAATTAAATTAACTTATACGCAGAATGGAAAGGCTAGTCTAGTAAACATAGACAAGATGAATTCTGCTTTTAGAATCTTTGAGAGAAACACACGCAAGTATGCTACTAGATTAAATTTTGATAACGATATGTTTATTATTGTTAATGAGGAACTGCAAGAGATTCAGCAGTTATCTCAAGAGCATCTACACGGAGATTTTCAAAGTTGTGATTGGGTGGATATAGATAATGGAGGTATCCAAGACCAAATGGAAGATGGATACAATGGTGCAGTTCAACCAAAATTCAGTAAAAGAGTATACCAAGAACATAGATATTAGTTGGGTTTAGTAAATGATGAGGTGGGGTAATTCCCACCTTTTTTTTGTTTTATTTGGAAATGTGGATATCTTAACATACTTTTGCAGAGTTATCAACAAAATAAATAAACAATGGCAACATCAACAATGCTTAAGTTACCTTCCATCAGGAAGAACTTATCTGAAATGAAAGGCCTTCTAGTTAACGATAACAGAAGAGCTAATCATAAAATTAGGTTTAGGAAAAACGGGGACAACTATACGATCTTGAGTCAGGAAGACAAGCTCAGATCCAAACTTGAGAAATCATTTAATTCATTTATGAATGAGCTAGATGTCAAGAAGACGGGTAAAAAATTGAGAGGTCTTCTATTCATTGATAAAAATTCTGAGACATTCAGTCTTGGTTATCAGAATGAAGGAGAACCGGTATTACATCAAATTAAAGGACGAGTGGGTTAGTAATAGTTGTGTTTAAGAGCTGGTGTAATACCGGCTCTTTTTTTGTTTAAAATTATTCCATAAAAATAATTTTGTTTTATAAATAAATTATAATTAGATTTGTACTCTAAAGTTTAATGATATGCCAAACTGGTGCTGGAACAATTTAGAAGTAACACCTTCAGGTGATGATAAGGATTTAAAACATTTTAAATCTTTCGTTGGTAAACTTTTGTTTATTATTGACGAGGCTGGGCAACCAGCAAAGGACGAACTTACTGGTGAGGTATTTGAAAAAAGGGACACGTTCGATTATCTGGTTGGTAAGGATGAAGATTACACGGAGGCAAACTGGTACGAACACAATCTATCCAGATATGGAACTAAATGGGATGTAGCACCATCCGATTTTATGTCACAAGCCGAAGATGATATACTGGACAACGAATTTTTTAGTGCTGGATTCCAGACTGCTTGGTCACCACCAATAGGGTTCTGTATTTTATTATCTCAACTATATCAAGTTAGAGTCGAAATAACTTTTGATGAGTCTGGTGATTATTATGCTGGTAAGGGCATCTGGGAAAATGGTGAACAGATAGAGTGCTGGAGTTTACCATTGATGGAGGGGATGTATAAGATAGACGACGACTGGTTCTGGAATGAAGCCCAGAACAATTATGAATACTGGGCTGAAGAAGGTACATCAATTAAAGAAGCAACAGGGGAATATAAAGCATTCCTAACCCCAGCAGACTACAAAAGATTAAGAACTGAATACAGGGAAGCGAAAAAAGAATATAAAGAATCATTAAAAACTAAATAAAACTATATGGAAATCGAAGAAAGAGATTTAATTATTAACAAGGTGAATAATAGATTCAAACAAATCATTATTGATTTAGCAGTTCAGGATGAATTACCAATGGATTTAACACTGCTGGACGCCAGCGTATTTAGTCCCTGTAGCGTGCCGCTGGTCGACGCCCTGATTACTTTACAGGAAGACGCTGAATGGGCGCTGGATGATCGATGGGACAGAACCGACGCTGGATTCGAAGCTCAAATATCTTTAATTGATAAAGTTTTATAATCCATAAAAATAAATTAGGATATTAAAAAACAATTTGTAACTTTACAAAAAAAATTATATGAAATTTAGAACTATTATTGAAGCTAATGATGAGTTTATCATTCTAACAGAAGATGGTGGTATTGTTGCTGTTCATAATAACGGGGAGAATCTGGTGAGTACGTATTACCAGAACAGACTGGACAGCGTAAGTAATCCAGATGACCTATGGGAAGAACTGGGGTCTGGTAAAGCGTATTGCAATGACTGGGATAATGAGTCCGTCCAACACATTGTAAAGGACGCATTAAACTGGATGGTTGTCCCTGCACCAGATAAATGGGTGGAAGATGATTCTTTATGGTTAAATTTATTCCCTGCTTAAATAATTTAATATGAAAAAGCAAAGATTGATTAAAGAAATTAAAAAGATGTTTGATCAGCTTGGTCAACAGAGTATTACAATGGCTGATATGCAATCGGATCATTCGCCAGTAGCAGGATCAATGGGTAGAAACATCTGGCAGCTGGTAGAAACCCTGCGTAAAGAAGATGTTGAATCTGTGGTTTATGTTCATGATATGGCTAGTGACTGGATCGATATGTCTTACGAAGATCTTTCGCAGGAATGTCTGGAAGATATACACGAGCTGTTGGAATATTATCAAGTAGCTCAAGGGAAATTGTATGACACTATTCGTAACGAAGACTTTTAAAATAAAACTATATGAACTTTATACCTACAAGTGAAACAGCAAAACGAGAAGTACTTGAGTTTGCTATTAAAGAAATTAGGGTCTACGGCGTTGACATATTGTTAGTGGATATTAAATCATTTAATTGGGATTGCAATGATGATGACTGGATAACCGAAGCTGAAGCTCAAGGAAGTGTATGGTCATTAACCGGCTTCCAAGAAGCGTATAATACATCGAACATAAAAAATACTGACACATTAATTATTAAAATATTTTAAAATAAAACTATATGAACTTAGAAAGATTCGCACAGCAAACAGACTTTAGTCTATTATCACAGCAGAAGCAAACTCTCCTGAATTTACTTGACCGTGATATATTAAACGTCCATCAGGATAATGACCTGTTGGGATTAGTTAATTTTCTTGACAGCTTTCAGGATGCTGTTGTTGATTCAAACGTATTACCAGAAGAAAAAGTTTTCCCTGTATAAAAAAATACAAGAAAAATTTTGTGTAATTAAAAAAACGTATTACCTTTGTACTATTAATTCATTTAAACAAAACTATTATGTTATCAGAAACAGCCCGCACATTATTTAGCAAATTATTAGATGCTAACACTTCAAGATCTGAAGCGATTCAGAACAATGATCTTATTTCGTACATGAAGTATGACCAAGAGTACAACGACATCGAGTCACAGATTATTGACGACATGGGTAAAAAGCAGTGGACGGAATTTATGAACATGGGCCGCAAGATGTTTGAGCCGGCAACAAAATAAATTCTTTGTAATAAAAATAAAACTATATCTTTACGTATTACTAAACTACACTCACATGAATTACACTAATCGCTCACAAGCAAAAAAATTAACAGGTCTGTCATACCTTGGTGGCGTCGCAACTTCATCAAAGATTGCTAAAGGTCTGAAGTATGATGAGATGACTTTCATTTTATATTTAGCTCCTGCCAATCGCAGCGGCTATGAAGTTTGCCCAATGCGCAGCCCCGAATGCACAGCTGCCTGCTTAAACGAGTCGGGTCATAATAAGATTGATATTCATGACAATACTATTAATAAAGCTAGAGTTAAGAAGACTAAGCTCTTCTTTGAGCAGCGTGACTTCTTTATGGGATGGCTGCTAGATGAAATTCGTGCAGCATATGCCAAAGCTCAAGCGGCAGGAATGAAGTTCAGCGTGCGGCTAAATGGTACTAGTGACTTAAGCCCTGAACAGTTTCACCTGGCTGGTAAAAACATCCTGGAGCTATTTCCTGAAGTACAGTTCTATGATTACACTAAAGTATACAAGCGTATTTTTTTATTACCGAAGTACAGTAACTATGATTTAACTTTTTCCTACAGTGGGACCAATATGATCGAAGTTATGGACGCACTGGAGAACAGTGTAAGGGCCGCGGTAGTATTCGAAGAGGTCCCTGCTAAATTCATGGGCCGCACAGTAATCGATGGGGACCTAT
>JBAXPJ010000098.1:0-8603 GCA_037132335.1 Sediminibacterium sp.
TCGGAATAAATCATTGTCATCGAAACTAACAATAGCAATATCTGAAGGGATGTTTAAATGACATTTTTGTAAGGCTTCAATCCCTATCACACCTAAATAGTTCGTAGCAAAGAAAATAGCATCTAATTCGGGATTTTCTAAAACAAATGACTGAATTGAAGCAATCATTTCTTGATGTGAATCTGAGAATCCAACTTTTAAAGTTTTAGAGTGTAGTTTATTATTTTGTGCATCTATTAGTGCATTGGAAAATCCTTTTTCGCGCTCTGTCATCATTGACATTTCACTCACAATAGATATAAATCCAATATTTGAATAGCCATTGTCTAATAGATGGGTGGTTAAATCGTAACTACCTGAATAATTATCTAGAATAACATAATTTGTTTCTACATCTGGTATTAATCGGTCAATTAATACAAAGGGAATATTTTCTTTTTTGAGTTTTAGAATTTCGTCTTTGATTCCTTGGGTAGCAGTAATAATATATCCGTCTACAGAACTATTGCGCATTTTATTAATCAACTCAACAGCAGTATTGTCATTGTTTTCGGTACTACTATAAAATACATTGTACCCATTTTTATTTGCTTCAACTTCAATTATTTTAGCAATATTTCCAAAGAAATAGTTGCCAATATCTTCTACAATTAAACCAATTGTTTTTGATTTTCCAGTTCTTAGCATTCTTGCTGCACTGTTCGGATTAAATCCACGTTTCTTAATTAACTCGCGTACTTTATTAGAAGTAGCAAGGCTTATTCCTTTCTGCTCACTTTTTCCATTAATTACAAAAGAGACTGTTGTTATAGATATATTCAACTCTTTGGCAATATCCTTCATTGAAACTTTCTTCGTGCTATTCATCTTTCATTTTTTTGTGTTAACAAAAAAGTACGCGTATAATTAATTGTTACTAGTCATTGAAGGTGGTGCCATCTTTGGATTTGAACCCCAAGCCGTATTTGGCTTTTCGCCCATTTCTAACAACAATTTTCCTCCTTTAATTAATTGCTCGTGTAACATCCATGGTTGATTTAAAATTGTCCCGTTTAAATTGGCTGATTGTATGTAATAATTTTTTGCGGAATTATTTTTTGTTTCAATTACAAACTGTTTACCTGGATAATATTTAGCATTTAACTTGATAGTAATTTTTTTGAATATAGGACTTGTAATTTCATAATATGGTTTTTCTGATGTGCCACCATTTGTAGAAAATAATCCCATTTTAAGTAAGGCAGAAAGTGATCCCATTAATCCTTGGTCTTCGTCTCCACTATAGCCTTTTTGAGGAGAAATACCACTATATACAGAATCAATTAATTGACGCGTCCAATATTGTGTAAGCCAAGGTTTTCCTGCATAGTTAAACAAGAAAGGCGTTTCCATACATGGCTGATTTCCGTAATTAATATACACCCTTCTTAATAATTCTTTATCAACGGGGTTTTCAGATTTACCAGAAACAAATCCATTGGTTCTTGCTTTTTCAAAAACATCATTTAGTTTGTTTGTAAATACTTCATTGCCACCCATCATATCAATCAATCCTTTTACATCGTGTGGTACAAACCAAGTGTATTGAGCAGCATTGCCTTCTACAAAACCATGTTCGTATTGTAAAATATCTATTGGCTGATTCCATTTTCCAGTTCTGTCTTTGGTCCACATCCAACCAATTTCTTTATTAAAAACATTTTTATAATTCAATGCGCGTTTGCTGAACAAATTGTAATCATCTGTTTTACCCAATGACTTTGCCATTTGAGCAAGTGCAAAATCTTGGTAAGCATATTCTAATGTTTGTGCTGATCCATCTTGGTGATAACCATATTTAGTTTGGCTCAAAGGATAAGGCACATAACCTAATGAAATATATTCTTCTATCCCACCACCCTTTGATGTATTGTGTTCATACCCTGCTCTACCCATCATCCCTCCAGGAAAATGGTCTTTACGCATGCCTTCATAAGCTTGTGCAATATCAAAACCACGTATGCCTTTTAAATAAGCACTTACAATAAATGGTGTAGTAGCAGCACCTGTCATTACATAGGTATAATTTCCGCCCGAAGGACCACGAGGAATTAAACCGCCGTCTTTATACATTAATAAAAGTGAGTTAACAAATGACTCTGTTAATTCTGGATATACCAAATGCCAAAGCGTATTGATTGACCATTGTGCACCCCAAAAAGAATCTGAATTGTACTCGTTAAATTTAGGTTTGCCATTAGCACCTAATGGAATTTGTCCGATTCTAGGTTTTGCTCCTGTATTATCTATATATGTGCCACTATGGTCACTAACAATTCTTCTTCCTTGTAATGCATGCCATAAATCGGTATAAAATCTTCTTTGTTCGGTAAGGGTTCCTCCTTCAACATCTATTCTACCCAACCATTCATTCCATTCCGCTGCAGATTCTTTAACTATTCTATCAAAATCCCAATGTGGTAATTCTATTTTTAAATTATTTTCAGCAGCCGCAACACTTGTGTATGAAATGGCCACTTTCATTTTTCTAACTTCATTTGTAGTGGTAGCAAAATTTACATAAACACCAGTATGTTCACCACTAACGCTGTTTTGATCGGCAAGAATTTTTCCGTCTTTCCAACCTTTAAATGAATCGAATGGTTTGTCGAATTCAACTACAAAAAATACAGTGATTGGTTTTGGTCTACGAACAGTTGGAGCCATTGTTACTTCTCCAGCAATACTATGATCATTTACTTGGTGTGTATTGGCAGACTGTGTTTCAGAAGAACCCAACACTGTTGTAAAGTCAAATAGTATATGACTATCTGCCGATTTTGGAAAAGTATATCTATGAAAGCCTACCCTTGTAGTGGATGTTAATTCGGCAGTAATGCCATAATCTTTCAATACTACTTTATGGTAGCCTGGTTTTGCAATTTCTTGTTGGTGTGTGTAAGAAGATCCATAAGCATTCGGACCTAACTGACCTTTAAAAACACCTGTTGTAGGTAATACGGGTATGCCCGATAATTCCCAACAGTGAATATGACTAAAGCATTTGATGGTGTCGTCGTTATATCTATAACCAGTATTCCATACGCCATTCAATGCCATGTCTGGACTTAAGTTGACCATACCAAATGGTCTTGTGGCAGAACTAAAATAAAAGAAACGAGAATTGGCTGCATCAACCATTGGCTCTACTAAATCAGTTTTAGCTAATTTAGTGTTGACAGTTTTTTGTGCTAATAAATTAGTACTAGAAAATAATAATAATCCTAAAAAAAAAGGAGCAACTTTAAGAGCCATGATCTTTGATTATTTAACAAAATAAATTAGTGCTAATCTTATCAATAAGAATTAGTTATTCATTAGATAGGAAGGTAATAATGCGATATTAAAAAAGGGGATTCCTCAAAAACGAAAAAATATAATAAAAAAAAGAAAGAGAATTTGTTTAACACAAATTCTCTTTCTTTTTTTTATTTAGTACCCAGGATTCTGAGTGATTTTTGGAAGCGTTACATCAATCATTGATTGAGGTATTGGACGTAAGTAGTGCTTAGCAGCATTAAACTGCTGAACGCCATTTAAACCATATCCAACCCAAGGATTGTATTTAACTGCACGAGTACCAATTGTTTGAGTACGTTTTAAATCGTACCAACGCATACTCTCTCCTAAAAACTCTCTACCTGATTCGTCTAAAATCATATCAATGCTAATATTAGCTGGAGTAGCTCTATAGGCTAACACATTTGTTGGAGCTTCAGTTCCTTTTTCTGGATTCAATGCACGATTAGGTGTTTTACCAGCATTTGCAGTACCCAAAGCACGATCAAGTACTTTGTTGTAATAAACATCAGCAGTTCCTAAAACAGCACCTGTACCACCTTTAACAATTGCTTCTGCAGCCATTAAATAAACTTCGGCAGAACGGAAGATAGGATCGTTATAGGTTGAGAATCCATCATTGTAAGAAACACCTGGTTGGAAGAATTTCCAAAACATTGGAGCCGCCCAAAACATATTGTCTTTAACACCAGCAGTAGGGTTGTATCCAACAATCTCACTAATATTATTAACAGAATATTTTTTAGTTCCACCTACTTGGTTTTTACCTCTATCAGCAGCTAAAGTAACTGGTGTATTCCAAGGCATTACAATAGCAGTAGTATCGCCAATTGCATAAACAAGCGGTGCTGGGTAAGTAGTAAGAATATTATTATTTACAGAACTTAAAGTAGTGGTGTTTGCAATTGTTGCATAACATACACTATTGAAAGTACCATCATAACGTGTATCTAATTGTGGATCATACATACGGTAGGCAGCCCAAGTTGGATTGAATCCACCACCTTGTAATTTTGTATACCATAATGTTGCGCCACCTGCTTGTGCAATACCAGCAGGTCCTGGATAAAACTGACTATGCATATTGTTTCCAATCAAGCCTTTTGCAGGATCTAAATTACCATCTCCATTATAATAAGCAGGGTTTGCATATTGTACTGCAAGAATTACTTCTTTACTCACATTCGCTACTGCTACAGAAGCTGCCATTGCTGGTTGTGCTGCTGTTACATTTTTTGGATGGATAGGAAATAAATCAGCCCATTTTGCTTCTAGAGGATATAAATTACTAGCAATAATTTCATCACATAATTTAAGTGCAGCGGTAAAATCTGCAGGCGTTCCACCCAAAGAATTATTGAAATTCCATCCTCTGGTTAAAAGTACTTTAGCTAATAAAAATTTAGCAGCACCTTGTGTTATACGTCCATTATCTGTTTGAGTAACTGGCATAGTAGCCACACAAGCTGTTAAATCAGTTACTATTTGTGTGTATACATCCTTAGCTAGCGTTTTATTTGCAGTTAACGTTCCAGCAAGTGATTCTGTTAGTGGCATTGGAACATCGCCCCATTGTTGCACCAACCAGAAATAACTTAATGCACGTAAAAATTTAGCTTCTCCAATTCTTGTATCTAGAACTGTTTGAGTTACCCCTGTAAAGTTTTTTTGACGATTTAAGACAGTATTACAACGGTTAATTTCTTTGTATAAATTATCCCAGTAACCACTCAAATCTCCCCAAGTTGAATTCAATCGAATATCATATTGCTCAAGGCCATTGTCGTCTTGATTGGGTAAGCCATAGAAAACACCTCCCCAACCATTTGCAGTAAACAAATCAGTACCTCTTAAAGTTAGCTGTCTTGACTGAGTGATATCTCTTAACAAAGGATAACAAGAGTTTACAAGTGCATCTAAACCAGCACCATCTACATAAAAGTTATCTGTAGTTCTGTTGGCAGGATTGTACTCATCTAAAAAGTCTTTTTTACAACCAATTTGAAAAAGACTTAGCAATAGAAAAACTATTGAAGCTTTTTGAATATTTTTAAAAATTCGCATACAATTTATTTTAATTTTTTTATTTAATTATTAGAATCCAACATTTACACCAAATGTGTAATTGATTGCCTCAAAATCATCCTGGTATCCACCACCATTGTATTCAGGATCGTTACCACGGAATTTAGTAAAGCGGGCAGGATTAACTAATTGAAAATAAAAACGAAGTCTATCGATTCCTAGTTTTTCTAATTTCGCTTTAGGCATATTATAGCCCATTGTTACGTCATTAATTCTTAAGAAACTAGCATCTTCATAATAGATGGCATCACTATTTGATTTAGCAACACCCATTCCCCACATTTCGTTAGAAGGATTGTTTCTAGTCCAATAGTTAACATTCAAACGACCCCATCCACCATTGTAATCTTGTACATATTGGCTTAAGAAATCATTCTTATACATAGTACCATTACGGTAATACATCATTACTGAGAAATCGAAGTTGCGGAAACTTACTCTGTTGGTCATACCCATTGTGAAATTTGGTAATTGTGTACCTAAAATCACACGGTCATCTTGACCCAAAACGCCAGAGCTAATTTTACCGTCATTGTTTTGGTCAACAATTCTAACAGATCCTGGAACAGCGCCATAAGATTTAGCCAAAACGCTATCTGCTAACTGCCAGATACCTGCTGATTTATAATACAAGAAACTTTTTAAAGGATAACCAACTGCCAATATATTTTCTGGGTTGGTTGAACCACTCCATCCGTACATTGCACCATTTGGTAATTCTTCTACTTTATTAATGTTTTTTGCAAAATTGATTGAAGTAGTCCAAGTAAGGTTTTTAGTAGCAACGTTTACAGTATTTAATAAAATTTCAATTCCTTTATTAGACACTTTACCTACGTTAGCAGTAACTGAACTAAAGCCATTCGTTGTAGGAAGTGCTTCTTTCATGATCAAATCCTTGGTACTTCTATTATAAACTTCCATGGTTAAAGAAACCCTGTTATTAAACAATCCTAAGTTCAATCCAAGGTTTAATTCTTGGCTTCTTTCCCAACCTAAATCTTGGTTTGGTAAGTTATTAGGCGCTAAACCAGCTACACCAGTTTGTTGGAAATCGTAGTTGGTAGTAAGTAAAGTTGCAGCAGTTGAATAAGGAGACACCACTGAGTTTCCAACTTGACCATAACTCACACGTAATTTTAAATCTGAAATAGCAGCTATTTTTTTAATGAATTTCTCATCCCCCAATTTCCAAGCAAAAGCACCTGAAGGGAAGAAAGCATATTTGTGATCAGCAGCCAATACAGACGATCCATCTGAACGACCAGTAAACGTAAATAAATATTTATCATTAAATGTATAGTTCAAACGACCCATATAAGAAGACAATTGGCGTTGTGAAAATCCACTAGCAATTGTTGGGGTTCCTGTTTGAGACTGAAGATTGTACCAGAATGAATTATATGGCAATCCTGTAACTGCCACCAAGTTAAATTCAGTGTTAGTTTTGAAAGCACTTTGTAAAGCAGTAATATTCAATTTGCTCTTACCTTTTTGAAGATTGTAAGATAATTGGTTATCTATTGTATAAGACATATTATAGTCATTCTCTACAGAAGCTCTAGGAGCACCTAAATTGATTGACTTAGAATATTTACCTCTATACTCATCTTGTTTAGCTAATTGATATGAACCAGACAATGAAGTTTTAAAAGTAAAATTCTTAAGAAATGTTGCTTCAATATAACCATTACCCATTTGGCTAGAAACATTTCTTGTCCAAGTATAATTGGCTAAGCTAGATGCTTCTAATAATGGGTTCATTGAACTATTGTTACCCATTTTAACAGCATAGCCATTTACAGGTCCTATAGCTAAATCACCACCAGCAGCAGGATCAACTAAGTCAGCGTAATAAAGCGTTGCAGTTGGTCTTGTTCTATAAACTGTTCTTGGAACTTCTAATGAACCAGTAGGGTTGGTAGAATAGTTTTCATACAATGTTAAACCCACTTTTAAGAATTTAGCAATTTGAGATACTAAAGCAGCATTCATATTGTATTTCTTATAATTGGTATTTGGCGTCATTCCAACTTCTTGAATATAACCACCAGAAACACGATAAGAGGTACCGCCACTACCACCAGATATTGCCAATGTATTACCAGTATTAACACCTGTTTGTGTTAATGACCTTTGCACATCTGTAGACTTTCCAGCATTAATGATAGCTAACTCATTTACGTTAAATACACTTATAGGTGTAACTGCATATCCAAGATTCAATGAAGCATCTTCAATAGCTGTTTTGTACCATTGTTGTGCATTTTGCATTTCTGGTAAATGCGCAGGTGTTTTTAAACCATAGTAAGAATCTAAAGTAACCCTTGGTTTACCAGTAGCACCTCTTTTAGACGAAATAATCACAACGCCATTGGCACCTCTAGAACCATAAATAGCAGTAGAAGATGCATCTTTTAAGATATCGATTGTTTCAATATCTGCAGGATTAATATCTTGAAGTTTACCTCCAACTATTCCATCAATAACAACCAATGGTTCAGTTCCCATGAACTGTTGACCACTACTAGTTAGTGTTAAATTTTTTGCGCCATTGGCGTTAGGATCTGGAGTGATGGTATTTTCACCACGAATAGCAATAGACCATAAAGCACCTGGTTTATTACTTAATTTAGTAATAACTACCCCAGGAACTTGACCTTGCAATGCTTGCGTTGCATTCGCAGGGTTACCTCTAACAATTTCTGCTGCTTTTACAGAACCCACAGCACCGGTTAGGTCTTTCTTTTTAACAGAACCATATCCTACCACAACAACATCATCTAATGCTTTAGACTCTGAAGCTAATTTGACAGATAAGTTTGATTGGTTATTTACTGATAGTTCTTGATTGGTAAAACCAACAGAACTCACTACCAAAGTTGTGTTCCCTTTTGTAGGGATAGCAATGGTAAATTTCCCCTGAGCATCAGTAACAACGCCTTTTGTAGAACCTTTTACAGTAATACTTGCACCAACAAGTGGGGCACCGGATTCGTTATTTACTTTACCAGAAACTTGGCGGGTTTGTGCCCATAATATGCTGACAGAGCAACACATAAGCACAATAAGAAGAAGGATTTTTCTCATAAATCGGCAATTTGGATTTGGCAATTGTTAATAAATTTTAAAGACGATTGATTTAATTCTATCGCAATTAGAAATTAAACTTAGGTAAA
>JBAXPJ010000099.1:0-8340 GCA_037132335.1 Sediminibacterium sp.
TATCGCGAAACCTATCATATGCAAACAGTGGTGTCTAACTGTTCTAATAATTATGGTCCGTTTCATTTTCCAGAAAAATTAATTCCATTATTCATCCACAATATCATTGAAGAAAAACCTTTACCGGTTTATGGAGATGGATTGTATACCCGCGATTGGTTATTTGTAAAAGACCATGCACTAGCCATTGATTTAATTTTTCACCAAGGAAAAGATGGAGAAACCTATAATATTGGCGGATTTAACGAATGGCGCAATATAGACCTAGTAAAATTACTTTGCACCCAAATGGACGAAAAATTAGGACGTGCAAAAGGCTATAGCGAAAAATTAATTACCTACGTGAAAGACCGTCCAGGCCACGACAGACGCTATGCCATTGATGCCAATAAAATCAATAGAGAATTAGGATGGAAGCCAACAGTAACATTCGAAGAAGGCTTGAGTGAAACCATTGATTGGTATTTGAGTAATGCAGAATGGCTACAAAATGTAACGAGTGGCGCGTATCAGAATTATTATACCGGGATGTACGAAAATAGATAAGCAAAGATGCAGATAGAAAAAACAAAATTAGACGGATGTTTGATTATCCACGACACCGTTTTTGGCGATAACCGCGGTTATTTTTTTGAGAGTTTCAATAAAAAAACTTTCTTAGAAAAAACAGGAATGGAGGTGAATTTTATTCAAGACAACCAGTCTAAATCTAGTAGGGGTGTATTGCGCGGATTGCATTTTCAACATGGCAAACACGCACAAGCAAAACTAGTAAGGGTATTAGAAGGAAAGGTATTGGATATAGCCGTTGATTTGCGTAGAAACTCTCCTACATTTCAACAGCATGTAGCAATAGAATTGTCTGAAGATAGTCATACGCAATTCTTTGTGCCACGTGGCTTTGCACATGGTTTTGTTGTATTAAGTGAAACAGCTACTTTTTTTTATAAGTGCGATAATTTATACAATAAAGCATCTGAAGGTGGAGTGATTTATAATGATGCCAGCTTGCAAATTAATTGGCAATTATCGGCTAACGAATTATTAATTTCAGATAAAGATCAGGTATTGCCAACGCTCGCAGAAATGGTTGATACGATTCAATTTTAGTGTATAAAAAACAACAAAATGAAAGGCATTATTTTAGCAGGAGGTTCAGGAACAAGGTTATATCCTATTACAAGAGGTATTAGTAAGCAATTGATGCCGGTGTATGATAAACCAATGATTTTTTATCCCTTGTCAATTTTAATGTTGGCTGGTATAAAAGAAATATTAATCATTACAACACCCGAAGATTCTTCGCAATTTCAAAGACTATTGGGCAATGGTTCAGACCTAGGTTGCAGATTTGAATATGCGGTACAAGCAGTACCCAATGGTTTAGCGCAAGCATTTGTAATTGGTGCAGATTTTATTGGAAACGATAAAGTGGCTTTGATTTTGGGCGATAATATTTTTTATGGTGCAGGCTTTGGAAAACTAGTAGAGTCGTTCAATGATGTAACTGGCGCAGCGGTATTTGCCTACGAAGTAAATGATCCAGAACGCTATGGAGTAGTAGCATTCGATGAAAATAATATCGCCGTATCTATTGAAGAAAAACCTAAGGAACCTAAATCTAATTTTGCTGTTCCAGGTTTGTATTTTTATGATAATTCTGTTGTAGAGATCGCCAAAAACATTCCAATGTCGGCAAGAGGAGAGTACGAAATAACCGATGTAAATAAAGTGTATCTAGAAAACGGAAAATTACATGTAGGTGTAATGAGTAGGGGCACAGCATGGTTAGATACTGGTACATTCGATTCCTTTAGTGATGCTTGTGAGTTTGTACGTGTAATTGAAAAAAGACAAAGTCAAAAAATTGGTTGCATAGAAGAAATAGCCTACCGAAAAGGGTTCATTAACAAAGAGCAATTATTGTTAATTGCCGACAAATATGCTAAAAGTGGCTATGGTGAATATTTAAGAAGAATTGTAAAGGGATAGATTTGTTTTAACCTTTTCACCCAATTTCTTAAACAAAATACTATCTTAGTTGTAATACGATTTATGCACGCTTTTACAATTAAAGATTTAGAAAATTTATCTGGCATTAAGGCCCATACCATTCGTATATGGGAACAACGCTATTCTTTTTTAAGCCCCAATAGAACGGATACCAATATTCGTTATTACACCAACGAAGAGCTTAAAATTTTATTAAATGTAGCTTTACTCAATAAATATGGGTACAAGATTTCGCATATTGATAAAATGTCTGAAGCAGATTTGACAGAAAAAATCATGTCTCTTTCTAGTTTTGAGGCACAACAAGAAAGACTCTTAAACGACCTGATTAACTACACAATAAATTTGCAACTCGATGAATTTGAGCAGATTATAGATAGTTATATTGCTAATAAAGGTATTGAGAAGACCGTTACACAAATTATTTTTCCTTATCTAGAACGCATTGGTATTCTTTGGGTAACTAACCATATTAACCCGGCACAAGAGCATTTAGTAACCAATGTTGTCCGCCAAAAATTAATCATTGGCATTGAAACTGCTACTCCACATGTTGATTTAAACCTTTCTTTGCTACTGTTTTTGCCAGAAGGAGAGCATCATGAATTAGGTTTATTATACATGTATTATATGTTGAAAATTAGGGGTATTAAGGTGATTTATTTGGGATCAAATGTGCCACTTGCAGACATCAAATTTTTATCGGAACTTAAAAAGCCTGCATTTTTGTACACTCATTTAACCTCTGTTGCCAATAATTTCAATTTCGAGAAATTTTTAAATAATGTGGCCTTAAAAATACCCTCTATACCAATGGTCATATCTGGTCAATTGGTGCAAACCTATAAAAAGAAGCTGCCTGATAATGTTCGTTTCATGAATTCTTTAAACGAAGTGATGGGCTTTATTGCCAGCTTATAGGCTGCTTTATTTTGTTTTATCTTTTAACATAAAAAATTAAACAAAATAAAGCAGTTATCAATTTGTTTTGTTTAACTTCGATTTGTAACAAGTTAAACAAAAATTATGTCTGCGCTAGATTTTGACCAAATGCTTATTAGTAATACCGATTTTTTGAAGCCTTTTGCCTTTACGTTAACTAGAGATAACGAAGCTGCAAAAGATTTAATTCAAGAGACCTTATTTCGTGCACTTGCGAACAGAGATAAGTATAATACAGGTACCAATATTAAAGCTTGGTTGTATACGATCATGCGTAATATTTTTATTAATAATTATCGCAGAAAATCTAAGCAAAACACAATTTTTGATAATTCTCCCAACGAATTCTTAATAGACAATAACCAAGGAGCGGTTTCGAATGAAGCCATTGCTAAGTTGAATATGAAAGAAGTACAAGAAGCGATTTATCAGTTACCTGTTATTTTTAGAAACCCATTTTTATTGTATTTCGATGGTTTCAAATACCATGAAATTGCCGATATGTTGCAAGAGCCATTGGGTACTATTAAAAGTAGAATTCACTTTGCTAGAAAATTACTCAAGTCACAAATACAGCGTTATTAATTTAGTGCTAAATTGCCTTTTATTTTAACCTACTGTGAAAAAGAAATCAATCATAATTGGCGCCGGTTTTGCAGGAATGTCTGCTGCAAGTTTTTTAGCCAAAGATGGATGGGATGTTACAGTATTAGAAAAACACAACCAACCTGGCGGTAGAGCGAGGCAATTTACCGCAGAAGGTTTTGTATTTGATATGGGCCCAAGTTGGTACTGGATGCCCGATGTTTTTGAACGATACTTTCAACAATTTGGCAAATCAGTTTCCGATTATTATACCTTAAAAAGATTAGATCCTTCTTATCGTGTTTATTGGAATGATGGCCCCATAGATATTCCCGCAGATTATGGGGCATTTAAAAATTTATTCGAAACAATTGAACCAGGAAGCGGCGAACGACTAGACCATTTTTTAAAAGAAGCTGCATTCAAATATAAAGTAGGGATTAACAAATTGGTTTTTAAGCCTAGTCAATCTTTGCTAGAGTTTGTAGACAAAGATTTAATTAGCGGCTTGTTTCGGTTAGATGTTTTCAATTCTATTAAAACCCATGTAGCAAAGCATTTCACAAATCCTAAGTTGAAGGAACTGATGGAATTCCCTGTTTTATTTTTAGGTGCTTTGCCAGAAGATACGCCCGCATTATATAGCTTGATGAACTATTCCGATATTAAAGGTGGTACATGGTATCCTGAAAAAGGGATGTATCAAATAGTAAACGCTATGTACCAATTAGCACTGGAACTTGGCGTGAAATTTAAATTTGAAGAAGAAGTTGAAACGGTAAATATCCTAGATAAATATATTAGTAATGTGCAAGTTTCAGCAGTTCTTGATGGAAAAAAAATCATCAAACAATACCAAGCCGATGCCGTAATAGCAGGCGCAGATTATCACCATGTAGAAATGGATTTATTGCCCAAAGCATTTAGGTCTTATTCTGCTAAATATTGGGATACCCGTGTGATGGCACCAAGCTGTTTAATTTATTATGTAGGCTTAAATAAAAAGATAGAAGGACTCCAACACCATACTTTATTTTTCGACACTTCCTTCGATGTGCATGGCAAAGAGATTTATAAAACCAAGGAATGGCCAACAGACCCTTTGTTTTATGTGAGTGCTGTGTCGGTAACGGATGCAGGTTCTGCTCCGGAGGGTTGCGAAAACTTATTTTTCTTAATACCAGTGGCAGCAGGATTACAAAATGATACAGAAGAATTAAGGGATAAATATTTTGATTTAATACTAGAAAGAGCAGAAAAACAGCTCAACCAGTCTATTAGAGAATCTATTATTTTTAAAAGAAGCTATGCACATAAAGATTTTATAAACGATTATCACTCTTTTAAAGGAAATGCGTATGGTTTAGCGAACACTTTACTACAAACTGCTGTTTTAAAGCCATCGTGTAAGAGTAAAAAATTGAAAAATCTATTTTATACAGGTCAGTTAACGGTTCCGGGTCCTGGCGTGCCACCAAGTTTAATAAGCGGAGAAGTGGTAGCTAGGTTAGTAAACAAGCAGATTAAAAGTTAAAAATTGAACTAAATGATGAACCTGTTTCATGAATTGAGTCAGGATTGTAGCAGAATAACCACCGAGAAATACAGTACTAGTTTTTCTTCGGCCATTAAACTGTTGCACAAAGACTTAAGGGTAGCTATTTTTAATATCTATGGCTTTGTTCGCTTTGCGGATGAGATTGTAGATAGCTTTCATGACCATGACAAAACAGTTTTATTAGCCGAGTTTAAAAGTGCTACTTATGAAGCGATTGCGCGTAAAATTAGCTTGAATCCTATATTACACAGTTTTCAATTAACGGTAAATGAATATAAAATAGACCATGCACTAATTGAGGCTTTTTTATATAGCATGGAATTAGATTTAGACAAACGCAATTACGATAAACAAGGATACGAACAATATATTTATGGAAGTGCCGAAGTAGTTGGTTTAATGTGTTTGTATGTTTTTTGTGAAGGCGATCGTCAACAATATGAATTATTAAAACCATCTGCCAAAAGTTTGGGGTCGGCATTTCAAAAAGTAAATTTCTTACGCGATTTAAAAGCAGATTTTGAAGGCTTAGATCGTATGTATTTTCCTAATTGCGATTTTAGCAATTTTACTGAAGCCGATAAGCAAGCTATTGAAATAGATATTCAAAAAGATTTTGACGATGCATTTGAAGGAATTATTCAATTGCCTATCAAAGCAAGGTTTGGGGTATATGTAGCTTTTAAATATTACCTCAGTTTGTTTAAAAAAATAAAAAAGATTCAGCCACAAAAAATTATGGAAGCAAGGGTGCGTATTCCAGATTATGGCAAGTTTTTTATTCTAGCAAAAGCAGGTATTAGAAGTCAATTGAATATGCTTTAATTATTACATTTTTATGATGGAACAGGTTGTATTAGTAAATGCGTTAGACGAAGAGCAAGGTTTCATGGAAAAAATGGAAGCCCATGAAAAAGGATTGCTTCATAGGGCATTTAGCATTTTTATTTTTAATGAAAAAGGCGAATTACTATTACAACAAAGGGCATTAGATAAATACCATAGCGGTGGTTTGTGGACCAATACTTGTTGCAGCCATCCTCGCCCAAATGAATTAGTTGCAGATGCTGCAGAAAGAAGGTTACAAGAAGAGATGGGATTTCAAACACCGCTCACTAAAATATTTGATTTTACCTACCAGGCTAGTTTTAGCAACGGCCTAACCGAACACGAATTCGACCATGTGTTTATAGGATATTACAATGCAGCAATTGTTCCTAATGCAAAAGAAGTAAACGATTATGCCTTTCAAACGATGGAAATGGTGCAGGCATCTATGAATCAAAAAGATGGACGCTTTACCGTATGGTTCGAAATTGTTTTTCCGAAAATGATGGAGTGGTGGCAAGCCAATCATTCCACTAACTTAGCCTAATAATTTTCTTACAATGTTACAAGCCAAAAAAGCAATTATTATCGGTTCTGGAATTGCAGGACTTGCGGCGGCTATTAGATTGTCTGTACAAGGCTTTGAAGTGATTGTGTACGAAAAAAATGAATACCCCGGTGGCAAGCTCAGCCATTTTAATAAGGAAGGATATCGTTTCGATGCAGGCCCTAGTTTATTTACACAGCCAGCAAATGTTCAAGAATTGTTTGACTTAGCAAAGGAGCCAATGGAGCCCTACTTTAGTTTCCAAGCGCTGCCAATATCATTTAAATATTTTTATGAAGATGGGGTAATTATTAATGCCTATACAAATAATGATTTGTTGGCAGATGAATTAGCAAACAAACTTGGCGAAAAAAAATCAGCCACACTCAATTATTTAAAGGCCTCAAAAAAAGTATACGATCATATTGCAACTGTTTTTTTAAATCATTCATTACACAATAAAAAAACACTATTTAAGGCTGCCATTTTTAAGGCCATTAAAACACTTCGTTTTAAGTATTTATTTAAAACAATGCATCAAGTGAATGCTAGTTATTTTACTACGCCACATGCTATTCAATTGTTTAATCGATTTGCAACGTATAATGGCAGCAATCCTTACAAAGCGCCAGGGATGTTAAGTTTAATTCCGCATTTAGAACTTAGCGAAGGAACCTTTTATCCCAAAGGCGGCATGATAAGTATTACTAATGCGCTATATGCACTGGCATTAAAAAAAGGTGTGCAGTTTTGTTTTAATAGCAAAGTTGAAAAAATCAGCCACGAAAATAATAAAGTAACGGCTGTTGAAGTAAATGGAAAAACAACAATAGCTGATATTGTAGTAAGCAATATGGATGCCTACTTTACATATAAATATTTATTGAATAATTCATTGGCTGCAACTACTATTTTAAAACAAGAACGCAGCAGTAGCGCCTTTATATTTTATTGGGGAATCAATGCCTCTTTTCCTCAATTAGAATTACACAATATTTTCTTTACAAAAGATTATCCTTTAGAATTCGAATCGCTTTTTACTACAAAAACAATCATGCAAGACCCCACCATTTATGTGAATATTACAAGCAAAATGGAGCCCGGTGTTCAAGCGCCTAATGGAAAAGAAAACTGGTTTGTGATGGTCAATGCCCCAGCCAATAATAATCAAGACTGGACAGCTTATCAACAGCAATATCGCGCAGCAATCATTCAAAAATTGAATCGCATTTTAGGGGTTGATATTGAGCCATTGATTGAGGTAGAAGAAATATTAGATCCTGTAATGATAGAAGCCAAAACAGCCTCTTATATGGGGTCTTTGTATGGTACCAGTTCTAATTCAAAAATGGCAGCTTTTTTACGCCATCCTAATTTTTCAAATAAAATGGAAGGGTTATATTTTGTAGGAGGGAGCGTACATCCTGGCGGAGGCATACCTTTGTGTTTAAAGAGTGCCAAAATTATGAGTGATTTGGTGGCAGAGAAATATACTAATTAATAAAAGCACCATTCTTGCTATGACATTTAAGTTTACAAAAAATAATATTGCTGTTTTTATTGCATTGCTTTTTCATGTGTCAGGTGCTATAGGTATTTTATTGACGCCTTATGCCAATTGGTTTATAAGCAATACTAGCCTAAACTTATTGTTAATGGTAGGGCTATTAATTTGGACTCAGACAGAAAAAAACCTAGCATTTTTTGGATTTATGGCCATATGTTTTGTTACGGGCATGGGTGTAGAAATGATTGGTGTAAATACAGGAAGACTATTTGGAAGTTACCAATATGGAACAGTAATGGGCCCAAAAATAAATGGGGTTCCTTGGTTAATAGGGTTGAATTGGTTTGTATTGATTTTTGC
>JBAXPJ010000100.1:0-8032 GCA_037132335.1 Sediminibacterium sp.
TTTGTTTTAAAACACAAACTTATAATAGCAGACCGCAGTGTATTGGAGGAGTGAGATTGGGGATAAATTATTATTCTACGCCAACCGTTATAAAACCTTTATATGCTGCACCAAATCCATAAAGTATTGTGCCGACCATATATCTAAAACCTGCTGATTTTGAATAAACGGAATAACGTCTTCTTTTACTAGTGCAATAGTTACTGTTTCGATTTTCTCTTGTAATAGTTTCATTAAATCTGGTTTTGTCATTTCTAATTTATTCCAGTCTCCACTATCGTTTGCACGAACACACAAGTGTTTTAGGTTAATAGGAATGCCTTTTTTTATATACCATTCCAAATCATACCAATCTCTTCCTTTTATTCTATTCTTCCACTTCCGAAAAAGAAGCGCATGCATTTTACCTGCAAATAAGTTTGAAGGCGTAAAACAGTTTACGTAAAACGAATACGGCTTAAGTAATATTTTTTCTTCCGTTTCAAATCCCATTGGTGGTAGCGTGTCTACTTCTATTTTAATTTTTATGCTTGGCTTTTTAGTTAACTCAATTTGATTGAATGTGTTTTCAAGTGTTAACTCATTCCAAATTGTATCTGATTTTAAAAAGGCAGAATCAACATTTGAATCTTTTGATTTTATTTTTTCTTTGACGCTTACTTTCATACCCAATGCCGCAAACGTTTCTTCTATCGGTGCTAAATATTGTTCAAGCGAAAACTGAGCATCTGGCACCATCAACGAAAAATCTAAGTCTTCCGAAAATCTATCTAACCCATAAAATATCCTTAAAGCGGTACCACCATAAAAAGCAGCTTCTTTAAAAAATCCTGCCCTATGCAAACCTGCTAAAGCAATTTCTTGCATAATCTCTCTCAAGGCCTGTTCTGTTGCCTTCGCTGTTTTTGGCTGATATGTTGCTAACCATTCTTTAATCATAAAGAAGCGATTGTTTCTATTAATTGATGAATGCTGGTGCTTTTAGGACTGTCGGATAACCACGTTTTCATGGTCTTAATATCAAAAGGTTGTAAATCTTCTTTTTCTATTCGCAGGTCTTCTATTAAATATGCTAGCGTTTGTTTTTTGCTTCTCAAAAAAAGTCCGGTTGTGTTAATAATTTTATCGCATAATGCTTTTTCGGGCGATGCCATTAATACCGTTTGCTTACTAGTTAAAGAAACCTGTTTAACACCATAAGAATAATAAGGTAGCGAAAGTTTTGTATAACTGAATGCGCCAACGGCTGTATTAAATACCTTGCTTTTTTTGGTGCTCATAGAGGTTGTTCTATAAACCCTTTCAGGAATAAGCCCCCAGTGAGATAGCGCAGCATCTAACGACACATAGCTAGGGCCATACAAATGATTCGCCAACAAAAAAGGTTCGGGGCCCTGCATTTGAATGTTAGGACCAGGCAAATACAAACCTCTTTTTATTTGAAGCAATACGCCCTTTTTAACTAGCTCATCAATTTTATCGAAGGGTCGGCTATAACTTTTCAACTCATGTAAGAGCAATTCGCTACTTAATGGTATTTCTGAATAGTTTGATATGGCTTGTAAAATGTTCACTTTGTTAAAATTACAACACTAATTCGGAATTAATTCGAATTAAGGGTGATATTTTTACAATTATCTGTAGATTTTAGATTCATAATTCGGAATTAATTAGAATTTTGATACTATTAATAATATAAATCAACTATTTGCTTTTTGAGATTTGTTTACAAATAGAACTTATTCGCCTTACAATTTAAGGCGAATAATTTCAAATAAGGTGATTAAGTGTTATATTCGCCTTATTATAGCCTAAAATGATCAAATACATCCATCAATTACCCAATTGGCCAGCATTCACTTGGAACCAAGAAACGCTAACTCCATTATTAATGCGTTTGCGGTTACAACAAGGAAAACTATTGGGTAAAATGGAATCTTTAGGCTTTGAACTAAAAGCAGAGGCAAACCTAGAAACCCTCACACAAGACGTTATCAAATCAAGTGAAATAGAGGGAGAAGTTTTAGATGAACAACAAGTTAGATCGTCTATAGCCAGAAAACTTGGAATGGAAATAGTTGGCCTAGTACATTCTGATCGCCACGTAGATGGAGTTGTTGAAATGATGCTTGATGCCACGCAGAACTATAAAACCGAGCTTACTAAAAATCGACTTTTCGGTTGGCACGCAGCACTTTTTCCAACAGGATATAGTGGAATGTCTAAAATAGAAGTTGGTGGATGGAGAAACAATACTGCCAACGACCCAATGCAAGTAGTTTCAGGTGCCATGGGAAAATTGAAAGTACACTACGAAGCACCGGCGTCTGAATTATTAGAAAAGCAAATGGAGCTGTTTATAGTTTGGTTCAATAAACCAGGATTAGACAGATTATTAAAAGCCGCCATTGCACATTTGTGGTTTGTAACCCTGCATCCATTCGAAGATGGAAATGGACGTATGGCCAGAGCAATAGCCGATATGCAATTAGCCAAAGCAGATGAAACGTCCTTTCGTTTCTATAGCATGAGTGCTCAAATTAGAAAAGAGCGAGCCGATTATTACTTTATTTTAGAGCAAACCCAAAAAGGCTCATTAGACATTACCATATGGTTGCAGTGGTTTTTAGGTTGTTTAGAAAGAACATACGAAACAACGGAAACAACGCTTAAAACCGTTTTAAACAAAGCCGAGTTCTGGAAAAAAAATACAGCCATCCTATTAAATAAGCGTCAGCATATTATTATTAATAAATTATTGGATGGCTTCGACGGGAAGCTAAACACAAGTAAATATGCAAAAATCACTAAGTGCTCTAGAGATACCGCCTTAAGAGATGTTACTGATTTGATATCAAAAAATATTCTAACCAAAGAAGAAGGACAAGGGAAGAATACGGCTTATATTTTGCGCTGAGTTTAAAGAATAGCGTTTAATTTTTTAATGTGATTCTCCTCTGGAATTGCTATCCGCATGCTATGATGTTATTAATGTACAAACCCAATCTGCGACCGTTGATTTTTACGCAACGAAAATTCTTCTTTACACAAATCCATGATATAAGACTCCTTGTCAATTTGATCGTCTAAAACCGTTTTAATCAAAACCTTTTTATGTACGTTTTGAATTTGACCGCCAGTTAACAAATAGTCGGAATTAATTTTGTTGATGGTGCTTTCAGAAATATCGGTAAACACATTGCTTAAAATTTGTTTACGCACTTCTGTTTATGCTTTTTTAAAACCACATAAACTTAATATCACTTATAAACCACCGTAAAACTTTGACTAGAAGAATTACTAGAATTAGCTACTGAACTCACCTTAATAGTAACATTATTCCAATGTTGCTGAATTAAAGTGGCAACCGTTAATGTATTCTTGGCTAAGCTACTAGTGAATGATTGATTTTGCACAACTGCACTAGTAATTTGATCTGTAGTTGTTATATCAATTTTAATACCCGATGATGGCATGGTTGATGTTAGTGTTAGATTTACACCAAAATTACTTGAAGTAGAAACACTATTATTTATTGCATCAATTGTAAATGCAATTGCTTGTTCTTGCGGTGTTGGCGTAGGAGTTGGTGTAGGAGTACCTCCACCACTCGATTTACTACAGCCGAATAAAGCAATCACACATATAGTTAACAAGTACACTGAATATTTTTTCATTTGTATATATATTAATGGGCTATAATTAATTGTAAGGTTTGATCGTACGATTTTCCAATCACTTTTAAGAAGTAGTTGCCACTGCTAATTCCTTCAACTGAAATATTCGTGTTTTCATTATTTGATTTAATTTCTTTAATTACGCGTCCTGTTAAATCAAGCACTTGCATACTTAGTTCAATTGCAAGAGGTTGGTTAAAATGCACTACCACCTTAGTCTTTGCCGGATTGGGCAACAAGCTAGCCTTGTGATTATTTGGCGTTGTGGACGGCGTATAAATGGCTGTTACTACCAATTTAAAACTATCGCTTTCTATTTTACAACCATTAGCATCTGTAATACTTAGTTTGTAATTTCCAATATCTAATGGTTTATAAATAGACGTTGTGGCGCCAGAAATATTTGCACTATTCAATATCCATTGATAAGAAACACCAGTGGCAGAAGTTACAAACTGACTACCATTCCATGTGATGATTGGTTTTGTTGGCTGAGCAAAAGTAGTAACCGTAATTATATTAGATGCAACACTTTTACATCCAATAGCGTCTGTTACTGTTGCCGAATATGCGCCTGCTGTTTTAGCTGAATACGTTTTTTGAGTGGCGCCAGAAATTGAAACACTATTATTAAGCCATCCATTACTTATCCCTATACCTTGCGTAGCAGAAGAGGTTAGTATAATGCTATCGCCAATACAAATTGACTTAGTAGAACTAGCGGTGATTGTGGGTGGTACAGGGAGCTGGTTGACGGTTAATTTAAATGCAGCAGAACTACTATTACCACATCCATTAGTTGCTGTAACTGTAAAATTGCCCGCTTGATTTGCACTATAGGTTGCACCATTTGCGCTAATAATTACTATTCCATCTTTATACCATTGAATTCCTGCGGTTGTACTACTAGTTAAAGTAAGCGACGCGCCAATACAAATAGCAGTTGCGGCTCCAGCGCTAGTGATAATAGGTGTGGTTGGTATAGCGCCGTCAACTGAAATAGAAACAGGGGATGATAATAAACTAGGGCAACTATTCACTGTAGAAACTACTGTATAAGCACCAACATTTCCAGCGGTTCCAACTACAGTAAATGTGTTATTAATCGCTCCGTTTATTGCCACTCCGTCTTTAAACCATTGATTTCCTGTTGGAGCTGAACTTGTTAAAATATTATTTCCATTCAAACAAATACTTGTAACATTTCCTTGAGGAGAAATTACAGGAGTTGAAGGCAGAGGTATAGCGGTTACTGCCGTTGGTAAAGACCAAGACGAACAACCAGCGGTATTACTTGTAGCAACCGTATAATTACCCGTTGTTGTTGCAATATATGAGGCCGATGTTGCACTTGTAATTGCAGTACCATCTTTATACCATTGATAGTTTGCGTTTGAGTTACTTGTTAAGTTTACATTGCCTCCTACACAAAAAGTACTTGAAGTAGTTGTGCTAATAGTAGGCTTAGTAGGTGAAACGGCCACAGAATCGCGGTAATCAACAGTTCTTGTGTTTGCACTATTTGAAGACACCTGAATTATTCCTGTATTAATTCCAGCAGGCGCAATGGCACTAATTCTAGAATAAATTTTTGTTGCAGGAACCGTTCCATTAAGTGGGCTGACACTTACGCTTGTAGTGAAGCCCGTTGTTGGATTCAATGAAACTTCATGTAAAGTGTTTCCGGTAATATTAATAGCTCCTAATAAGTTCGAGCCAGAAACATCAAAACTTTGTACAACACTAGATGCAATTCCATTACAAGTAACAAATCCAGAAAGAGTGCCATTATTAGGAATTGAAATGTCTACGTTTGGATAATAGTTTATTCTTCTAATTGCATTAAAATAAGGAATTGAAATATAAATACTGTACAATTTGGCAACTGTAAGATAAGCAGGATTTAATGTTGCTAAAGTTGCCAAACCGCCATCCCCATCATTTCCATAAGAAGCAGTACCGCCAATAGTAGTAATGATACCAGTTGCAACGGTTACCTTCCTAACCCTTGAGCCATCAACAAAATATACATTTCCATCAACATCGGTAGAAATAGAAACCGGTGTTCCTATTTGTGCATTTATTGCCTGTCCTCCGTCTCCGCTAAAGCCACTTGTTCGGTTACCTGCTATAGTGGTAATAATATTTGTACCAGTAGCAACTTTTCTTATACAAGATCCAGTGGTTCCAAAATCAACAAAATATATGTTGCCAGCTGCATCAATCGTTAAACAAGTAACGTTACCAATACTAGCAGATAAGGCTGCTCCTCCATCGCCACTAAAACCTTTTGTTTTATTTCCAACAACTGTATTTACAAGGTTATTTGAAATTGTAATCTTCCTTATACAAGATCTAGTGTTGTCTACATAATAAACATTCCCCGTTGCGTCTGTGGCAATTTCCGGATTGAATCCTAGATTTATAGTTGTGGCTAATACACCTTCTGCAGTACTAGATCCAGTATATGGACCAGCAAATGCACTTGCTTGTCCAGTGCTTTTATTTATTTTAACAATATTTGAACCTAAAGTCATATAGATATTTGCAGCTGTTGGGTCTAATGCTAAAGAACTTTGAGCTAAAACCGGTAACTGAGAATTAGAGACAGGACTTGCAGGAAAAGGTGTTGCGCCACTGCCATTTCCTGTTCCCGCAATAGTACTTATTATACCAGTTGAGTTTGCGATAGTACGAAGCATTGAGTTTGATCCATCAACAAAATATAGGTTACCAGATGCATCTGTAACCATTCTTTGAGGTGAATTTATCATAGCATTTTTTGCTGGGCCGCCGTCACCGCTAAAGCTACCAACCCCGGCAATTGTATTTATTTTTTGGGTTATACCATCTACTTTTCTAATTCTGAAGTTCAACCAATCAGCAATAAAAATATTGCCAGCCGTATCTAATACACATGAATTAGGATTGTTTAAACCGGCGTCGTTTGCCAAACCACCATCTCCCGAAAAACAAGTACACCCAGAATTCAAACCAACTAACGTAGATACTATTCCAGTAGTTGCGTTAATTTTTCTAATAGGTGCTCCTCCCGCAATAAAATAGATATTATTAAATTTATCTGAGGTTAAAAAGCTTACAGAGGATAGCTTTGCTAAACTAGCCAAGCCCCCTTCTCCATCTACAGGAGAAGCGCCACTAGTTCCATCACCCATAATGGTGGTAATAATTCCTGTTGTTGCTGTGATTTTTCTTAGTCTATAATTCCCGTTGTCTGCAATAAACACATTGTTATTATCGTCAACTTTTAAGCTTGTTGGGTTTTTTAATTGTGCGGTATTAGCCAACGCACCGTCTCCAGTATAACCCGCAACGCCTGTTCCAGCAATTGTTGTAATAATTCCTGTTGCAGCAGTAATTTTCCTTACCACAGAAACGCCAATATCACTAATGTAAACATTACCCGAAGCATCAACATCAATACTATTGATTGAGGTAAATTGTGCCGCTAAAGCTGGGCCGCCATCACCAGAATAGCCTGCTGTTGCAGATCCTGCAATAGTAGTAATGACTCCTGTTGCAGCAGTAATTTTTCTAATATAACCAGCGTCAATAATATAACAGTTGCCTTTTTTATCTGTAGCAATATTTCTTATGGAACCAAAAGACGCATTCAATGCGGGCCCACCATCGCCAGAAATAACATTGGTTCCTGTTCCTGCAAAAACAGAAATAATTCCGGTTTTAGCATCAATTCTTCTGATTGAATATAACTCGGCAAATAACAGGCTGCCTGAAGAGTCAAAGCCAGTACCTTTAATTTGAAGCAGTTGAGCCGCTGTTGCCGGTCCACCATTACCCGGATTGTTGAGGCCGGCTACTCTTGTAATAATTTGCGCTGAAGATTGTTCTACAGAAAAAATCAAACTAAAAAACACTAGAAATACCCAAATTCTACCTTTCATAATTATGCTATTGAATCTTTTATAAAAAATTAGTTTATTAAAACCACGGTTATGCGCATGAAGCAACAAGTAAGGCGCACAATATTTTAAACCTATTAAGGGGACAATAAGCAGGAGTTTTCGCTTATCTGTAAATTTCAAAAATTGATTTTATTGGAATAGGAAACAGGTTACCAAATAGGTAATGTAATAGATGATATCTTATTTTATCATTTATAGAGAAATATATAAAAAATCATTACTTTATAACTAAATCTTAGGTTTGTCCTTACAACTTCGAACCTATTCAATATTGATTTGTTATAACTCCAAACAACAACATGAAAGCCTTATACATTGCACTCTCTTTGTTGGCCATTTATTTTATATTTCAGTCTTTTAAAGCATCTACGCTTAAAACCGAAAAGCAAAAATACAGGACCGTTTTAA
>JBAXPJ010000101.1:0-7989 GCA_037132335.1 Sediminibacterium sp.
GAACCCGGGACCTCAGGGTTATGAAGATTTTTTGAGAAAATGAAGGCGTTGATTTATAATGGGTTGTATTATGGGAAAACCGAAAACGACCGATTTGGACCGATTTGACGGGGTGTTTTCCTCACACAGGGGTTGTTGTCTAGTATCAAAATATTTGACGAGCATTATTTCAATAGATTTATAATAATTGATTATGGTTCAATTTCAGACTCATCTTCAAATAAAGCGTCGTATTCCTCTGATTTTTTTTCAGTTAATTCCTCAACAATATCAAAAATATCATCGTTTAGTTTTTTCCATACAAAGGTTTCTACATCTTCATGTATTGATATTAAAATACATAAATCTGTTTTCATTATTGGTTCAACCAATAACGTAACGTCCCCATCAAATTCATTGATAAGATACTTTGTGTCTAATTTTAAATCATTAAATACTGGCATAAATTAATATTTTATGTAAAATAGTTAATGATTATTAATAGATTATTAACAAGATATTAATTTATTAAGACGTTTGAGTATGCTTTATGTATAGAAAATAACATATTCATAATACTTAGATAATATACAAATAATTCTATACATCTAGTTTTAGTTAATAAATAAGAATTTGATGGATAATATAATTAACACAACCAATTTAAAAATTTTATTTTACATCAACAGTCATCATAATTCATTTTTAGATGAAATTATGTACCAGATGAGTAGTACTGAAATATGGATACCGTTGTACCTTTTTATCATATTTATACTCTATAAAGTTTATGATAAGAAAAGTTGGATTTTTATATTGTCAGCTATTTTAATGATAATTATAAGCGATAAAGTGTCCACATTTTTTAAATATTTAATAAAAACATTAAGACCGTCTCATGAAATAAATTTAAAATCAATGATACATCTTAGTAAAGCTGGCCCAGGTGGATTGTATGGTTATGTGTCATCACATGCTTCAAATTTCTTTGCTTTAGCGATTTTTCTTATAGTTTTACTTCCAAATAAATACAATTGGCTTAAAATTGGGTTTTTTATATCTGCTATCCTAGTTTCCTATTCAAGAATATACAATGGGGTTCATTATCCATTTGATGTAGTAAGAGGTATTCTTTTAGGTTCTGCAATTGGCTTAATATTTGCATTAATATTAAAAATTAATATTATAAATAAATTAAAAGCGGAAAATTTATAGCTACTTTTTTTGTAAGATATAGTAATAATCTAAAGCACTATCTCTTGTTTTAGGGTTTAAAAATTTAGCATTTAAAGTACTCACATGAAATGCTGAAATTAACTGTACTTTATTAAAACTCTTTAATGAATCATTAATCATTGCTTTATTATCTATTAAAACATAATCAAAAGGTTTCAACTTACCAAGATTGTCTATATTTTGGAAACTAAAATTGCTATAGAAATCTAAACTCCTTTCATTATAAACATGATAGAGATAAAATGAATTTTTGTTGATCCCTTTTTCTGTAATGTATTTACTTACTTTATTACCTAATTGAAACTCTAGTAATTTTGGATAGAAAAATATACTTAAAAAAAGGTTTGTTATCAAAATACAAAATAAAGCAAATTGAACCATTCTAGGGATTAATATCTTTTTACTATATAAGAAGTACGTAATAATAATTGCTATGGTTATTAATAAAGCAATAGGTAAATAAATATTTGACGGAAAAGGAATTATTAGAAGTACAATCAAAAGCAATAAAACCGAGACATAAATGAAAATATTTATACCATTCAAAACACTTTTAAGTATAGAACTGCCCTTTTTTAAGATTGTATTATAAACACATTTAGCAGTAATGATGGAGATAAAAGGTAATACTATGTATATATAATGTGGTAATTGGTAGTGACTTATGCCTAATGCACAATAAGTTATTAAAAAACCTGGTGTGCTAATCCACTCAGTATTTGGATCAATATGTAGTTTATTTTTTATTAATTTAAAAAAATCAGAAAATAATCCTACAATAAAGTATAGTGTCCATGGAAGAAACCCCCATATTAAATTTTCAAATAAAAAAGTGAAATGATCGTTTTCATGCCAAACACTTTCACCTGTAATTCTACCAAAACTTTGCGTCCAATAAAAAAATCTTAAACCAGATGTTCCTGTTCTTCCGTATAGTTCTTTTTCTGGGTGCAAATCAAACTGTTGATACAAGCCCAAATCCATTGGAATCAATAAAACAATCATAATTAATAAGCCAATTAGGTATTCCCACCTAAAAAGTAATTTAAAATTTTTGTGTATTATCAAATGTGGTACAAATGAAAATATGGGTACCATTAATGCAATGGGCCCTTTTGTCATCATTCCAAAGGCAACAGCAATAAAAGCAATTATTAAAGAACCCCAATTTCTAAATTTTAACCAATGAGCAAATTGCCAAATTCCTAATATAACCCAACTCATTAGCATGGTGTCAGTTCTTACATCATGGGTAATTAAGAACATAGCTTGTGAGCTGGCTAAGACTAGTGAGGCCAATAGCGCTAATTCTTTTGAATAATAAAGCAGTGTAAATTTATAGGTACTATAAATAGCTATTATAGCCATTAGAATAGAAGGTAGCCTAAATGCAAAATCATTGATTCCAAAAAAATACATACTTATAGCGCTAATCCAAAATAGCAATGGAGGTTTATCTAGATAATCTTTACCCTGATCAAATATTTGTAGGAAATTTTTATGAAGTAACATTTCTCTCGAAATATTGGCATATTGTACTGAATCAATTTCCATTAGTGGAATAGTAATACTCCCTAGAATATATATAATAATACAACCAATAATAAAATATAGATAGCTATTATATAACTTATTTTCAAAAAACATCGCAATAATAATTAATTGTTAACAAATTTCATGTGAAAATAAACAAAAGAATTTAATCACTAAATTGATACTAAAATAAGGTTTTAAATTTAATAAATATACATAATGATGATTAATAAAATATCAATAATTATACCTGCTTATAATGAAGAATCTACCATTTCAATTATAGTTGATAAATTAATAAAATTAGCATTAATCGATAATATAAAGAAAGAGATTATCATTGTAAATGATAGTTCGACAGACGATACAGACAAAATAGTAGAAAATATCATTGCTAAACAAAAAGACAATGAAATTGTATATATTAAACATGAAAAAAACTTAGGAAAAGGCGCTGCTATACATTCTGGCATTAAAAATGCCACTGGTGATTATTTAATGATCCAAGACGCTGATTTAGAGTATGACCCAGCAGAAATCAACAAGCTCTTAAAACCTATATTAGATGGTCATGCAGATGTCGTATATGGTTCTAGATTTATTGGAGGTTCTGCTCATCGTATATTATTCTTCTGGCATACCATTGGAAATAAGTTCTTGACTTTTTTATCAAACTTTTTTACCAATTTAAACTTGACAGATATGGAAACTTGTTATAAATTATTTAAAACAAGTATTATAAAAAATATAAAATTGAAAGAAAAAAGATTCGGATTTGAACCAGAAATAACCTCAAAAATAGCTAAAATAAAAGGCATAAGAATATACGAGGTAGGCATTTCCTATTATGGAAGAACTTATATGGAAGGTAAAAAGATTAATTGGAAAGATGGTTTTAAAGCTATCTATTGTATAATAAGATACAATTTACTACCATAAAATTATGACCATAAAGTTATAAAAAAGGGAATGTAGAAACATTCCCCGCTTTGTCTAACATCTATGAGACCCCTTTATTTGGGTAATTTACTAACCCAGTTTAAACCACCCTTCAAATAATTTTTCGCCACTTAATTGAAATTCAGCTTGATCTATAATTTCATTATCTACTTTCTTGATTAATTTTAAATGTCTTCCTTCCTTTAGATATTGATTATTAACAAAAACACTAAAACTAACCTCTCCAAGTTCTCTAAAATACAGTTCCTTCGCCCATTTTGATCCACTAAATTCTTTAATCCAGGGTCTACCATTTTCATCTTTGTATTGAACCTGACCAAATGTTTCAAAACTTATTTCAACAATAAGTTCAACCTTAATTAATGGTATCATATCCATAATCCTTTTATTTGGAAATAGATTATAAATATCTTTCACAGAAATGGTTCGGGAGGCCATTTTTAATTTTTTATTTCAGTAGTAAATTACAAGAAGAAAATTAATAGAATATTAATTAGAGGTTACCTTATTGTGTTTTTCTTTTTGCATAAAAAAATTCTATTAAAAAGTAAAATCCCTCACGCAGAAACAATAAAGGACCCACGATTTAACGTAAGTCCTTGGTTTTCATGCAGCGAGACCGGGATTGCCAATGCAACGCAATGTAATCCTTGAATAGTTGCCTTACCTAAAGCCTTTCAGTGTTCTGTTTGAATGCTAGCCCAAACTGGAACCAAATTAAATCTTAATAGAATATTTTCCTATTCTTTAATAATAAGTTAATGCGTCAATTGAATCATTCACTGAGAAAGAAACTAATTTTACAAATTAAATTAAAAAAATAATTCATATGAAAATTTTACGTCAATGTTTTCTATTGATGCTGTTTACTTTAATCTCATTTTTTAAAGTAAGCGCGCAAGAAACAACATCTGAAATTCAAGGTACAGTAAGCAATTCTAAACAAAATATTGCCGGTGCTTCAGTTACAGCTTTACACACGTCTACTGGTACATTGTACAAAACAACGACACGCCAGAATGGAGCTTACAACTTTCCAAACATTAAAATTGGTGGACCTTACACCATTACAGTTTCATTTGTTGGCTTTAAAACAGAGCAACAAGAAGACATCTACCTAAGTGTAGGACAGTCTTTTAAACAAAATTTTATTTTATCTGAAACTGTAAAAAATCTAAATGAAGTTGTTGTAAAGTCAACCAATGATAAAAATTTTAATAGTAACAGAACTGGTTCACAAGAATTAATTACTAGAACACAGCTTGATCGTTTACCAACTATTAGCCGTTCAATTCAAGATTTCGTTAAATTAGAGCCTACTGCAAATGGTATGAATATTGGTGGTAGAAGCAACCAATACAATAACATGACTATTGATGGTGCCAACTTCAATAACTCATTCGGTTTATCTTCACTTTTAGGAGGTCAAACAGGTTCACAACCAGTATCATTAGAAGCGATTGAACAAATCCAAGTGAACGTTTCTCCTTATGATGTTAAATTAGGAGGTTTTGCTGGAGCTGGTATTAATACCATTACAAAAAGTGGTACCAATCAATTTAAAGGTGCTGTATATCAATACCAGAAAAACCAAGACAATCAAGGTTATAGCGTAGGTGGTACAACTTTAGCTAAAACACCTTTTACTTATTCTATCAAAGGAGCTAATTTAGGCGGACCCATCATTAAAAATAAATTATTCTTTTTTGTAAGTATTGAACAAGTAAGACAAGATGCTCCTGCTACAACATTATTGGCTTCTGATGCAAGTCATGCTGCAGGTGGTGTTTATTCTCAAGCGAATGCAGATACTTTGACTGCCTTATCAAATTTCTTGAAATCTAAGTTTAATTATGATCCAGGGGCTTTCCAAGGATATAATTTTAAAACTAATTCAGATAAAATCACTGCTAAATTAGACTGGAATATTAATAGTAAAAATACTTTTACTTTAAAGTATAATTACTTAAAATCTAATGCTGATCAATTTGCATCTGGATCTAGACCAGGAGCTGGCCAAGTTACTGGTGGACAACCAGGTACTTATTCAATGCCATTTTTTGGAAGTGGTTATGTAATTAACAATGATTTCAAGATATTAATTGGTGAATTGAACACTCGATTTAACAATAGATTGACTAATAAATTACAAATTGGATTTACTGCTTTAAGAGATTATAGAAGTCCACATTCTTCAAGCAATACATTCCCTCTTGTTGATATCTTAAATAATGGTAATATTTATACCACATTTGGATACGAACCATATACTTTCAATAATAAATTAAATACGGATGTATTTCAATTTAATGACATCTTAACGTATTACAAAGGGAACCATGAAATTACATTTGGTACTCAAAATGCTTACAAAAAATATCAAAATGCATTTGCTCCAGGTTATCAAGGTGGTTTCCAATTCAATAGCTTAACTGATTTCTATAATTCAGTTAACAATGCTACAGCAAACGCTAAATCATACTATTTACAATATTCAGCATTACCTGGAGGTGATTTCCCATGGGCTTATGCAGGTTCAACTGAATTGTCTCAGTTTATTCAAGACAAATGGAGAGTTTCTCCAGACTTTACTGTGACTTATGGATTGAGATTGGATGAAACAATCTACAAGCAAGCTATGACTGATAATCCATATTTTGATGCATTAAAATTCGCTAATGGCGCTCAATACAATATTGGTAAAGCACCTACAAACAATGTATTAGTTTCTCCAAGATTAGGTTTTAACTGGAATCCTAAAGGAGACAAAACATTGCAAGTTAGAGGTGGTACAGGTGTATTTGCTGGTCCTCCTCCATTTGTATGGATTTCTAACCAAGCTTCTAACAACGGTATTCAATTTGGATCTTTCACAGTTTCAAATAAAGCATTCAATGTTAATCCAGATATTTATAGACCAACTGCTGGTGCAGCAAATACTTCTTATAGTACTGCTTTAGTTGCAAATAATTTCAAATATCCAACTGCTTGGAAATCTTCTTTGGCAATTGATAAGAAATTAGACGGAGGTTGGGTAATTGGTGCTGAATACAATTACACTCAAGACCTTAATGCAGTATACTATTCAAATGTGAATTTAAATGAAGCAAACGGTTTCCAATTGGCAGGTGCGGATAACAGAACGCGTTATTTAACTGTTACAAATAGTAATAAATATTATGCAGGAACACCAACCGCAAGCTTAGAAAATCCAAATATTGGAAATGCAATTTTAATGAGTAATACAAGCAAAGGTTATGTTTCAACATTCACTTTGAAAACTCAAAAAAATATTGAAAATTTATCTTACGGAATCGCTTACACTTACTCAGTAGCTAAAAATACTGCAGAAGGTGGTTCTACCGCTTCTTCTTTATGGAGTGCTGCAACCGTATCTAATCAAGATCCTAATGCAGCAAACTTAGGTTATGCATCATTCATACAACCTAATAGAGTTATTGCAAATTTTTCTTATAAATTCCAAGAAGGTAAATATTTAGCTACATCTATTGGAGCTATCTATGAATTGTCCAATGCAGGTGCTGCCTCTTATGTTTATAATGGAGATTTAAATGGAGATGGTAACACTGGAAATGACTTAATTTATATCCCTAAAACAGTTGCTGATATTAACTTAGTAAAAGTTGGATCTGGTGGATTAGGAACAGGAACTACTGGTGTAACAGATACTAGAACAGCTGCACAAATTTGGTCACAATTAGATGCCTTTATGACCAATTCTACCTACTTAAACACACATAGAGGTGAATATGCAGGAAGAAACGCTACGATCAACCCTTATTTTGGTAGAATGGATATTAATATTACGCAAGATTTGAAGATTAAAATAGCTAAGGATTATCATACATTTAAATTAAGCTATGATATCATCAATCTGGGCAATTATATCAATAGAGATTGGGGTTTAGTAAAATCAACTACTGTTACCAATTTCTTGAAATATGAAGGTTTAGGTGCTGATGGTAAAACACCAGCTTTCTCTTTCCCTTTCCAAACAGGAACTACTCCTTTCATTCAACCATACCAAAATTCAACAAGTCTTGGTTCAAGATGGCAAATGCAAATTGGTATAAAATATTTGTTTAACTAGTCAAAATTTTAATTTGCTAAGCCCCATAATGAATTTTCATTATGGGGCTTTTTTGTGTATAACTGAAATAAAAAATAGTATTGCGTAATTCTTGGGATTCTAAAGATCACACAACAAAGGACCCACGATTTAACGTAAGTCCTTGATTATCATGTAGCGAGACCGGGATT
>JBAXPJ010000102.1:0-7868 GCA_037132335.1 Sediminibacterium sp.
TGTTGTAATGAAGTGTTATTTTCCATTGTATGAGTTTGAAATTTTTAATTTGAAATTTGAAATTGAGTTGTTGATATACCAATATAAAATCAGCAATATCAAATCCCAAATATTAACGTTTACTGAACTGGAAGCTTCTACGTGCTTTTTTATGACCGAATTTCTTACGTTCAACACTACGAGGATCACGCTTCAATTGACCAGCAGCTTTTAGTGCAGGACGTAATTCAGCGTTCACTTCTAATAGTGCACGAGCAATGCCCAATTTAGCAGCTTCAGCTTGACCTTTCAAGCCACCACCAGCAGCATTGATAACAATGTCAAACTTACCTTCAACTTCAGCAGTTTTTAAAGGTGATTCTACCTGATTTTGCAGGTATACTAAAGGGAAATAAGCTTTGTAATCTTTATCGTTTACAGTGATCTTACCTTCGCCCTTGCTTATGAAAACGCGGGTTACAGCTTCTTTACGACGACCAACTGCGTGTTTTTGTTTTTCCATTATTATTATTTTGGAATGTGTTTAAATTAGAATTTTAGTTCCTTAGGTTGCTGAGCAGCATGAGGATGAGCAGCACCTGCGTAAACAAATAATTTCTTAATCATTTTACGACCCAAACGGTTTTTAGGAAGCATGCCTTTTACAGCTCTTTCTATTAACACTTCTGGACGACGCTTAATTAGGTCTTCTGCAGCTTCTGTTTTTTGACCACCTGGAAAACCAGAATAGTTCATATACAATTTGTCGTGGAACTTGTTACCAGTTAATACAACCTTTTCGCAGTTGATTACAATAACATTGTCTCCGCAATCAACGTGAGGTGTATAATACGGTTTGTTCTTACCACGAATAACAGCAGCAATTTTAGAACATACACGTCCCACGGTTTGATTAGTGCCGTCTACAACATACCAACCATGTTGTACGGTAGCCGCATTTGCATGCTTTGTGGTGAAATGAAGTTTACTCATAATGTTTTTTTTAAATTTCTCTGGCGCTATCCCACCAGTAGTACTATCCCGATTAATTCGGGCTGCGAAGTTAATAGAGAATAGGTTGATTTTCCAAGCATTTTGAAAAGTATTTTTTATCGCACCTTCGTAACTTATTGATTATCAATAATAATTTTGCACGAAATTTTTCTTTATCTAGTCAAAAGCCCAATTTTATTGCATTTAAATAGTCAAAACATATAGAATACAAGCCCAGCACCCATGATGCAGCCATCTCCGTTGCAAGTTTAATTACCCTGGGCCGCACAAAGTGCCAGCCCCACCTGCCGCAGGCATCTCCCTCGCAACAACAATTGCCCTGGGCCGCACGAAGTGCCGGCGACTTGCCGCAGGCATCTCCCTCGCAATAGTAATTGCCCTAGGCTGCACGAAGTGCCAGCCCCCCTGCCGCAGGCATCACCCTCGTAACAGAAATTTCCCTCAGCCGCACAAAGTGCCGGCGACCCTGCCGCAGGCATTACCCTCGCAACAGAAATTTCCCTCAGCCGCACAAAGTGCCGGCGACTTGCCGCAGGCATTACCCTCCTAACAGTAATTACCCTCAGCAGAGCGGATTGGCAACTAGTGAATTCGGGCATTTAGCGGGTGAGGTGCTGCACGAAGTGCCAGCATCGAAAAACATGCCGCAGGCGTTTTTCGAAACTCCCGGTGCCGCCCGAATTCACTAGTTGCCAATCCACGCCTGCGCCGAAGGAAATCTCGAACAGAACGCTTTTTATCGGAACTTCGCGCAAATTATAGGTATGGGGTTTAGAAAGTTTCAGGCTGAGCGAATTTTTACTGGAAGGGAATTGTTGGATACTGATCAGGTGTTGATTACTGATGAGAAAGGAAAGGTGGCGGATATTGTTTCGGTAAATGAAGCTGGCGAAGATATTCAGGTGGTGAGTGGATGGATTTGTCCGGGGTTTGTAAATAGTCATTGTCATTTGGAGCTGAGTCATATGAAGGGATTAATTCCCGAACATACCGGACTAGTAGATTTTATTATTGCGATTGTAACGCAAAGACATTTTCCAGAAGACGAAATTTTGCAAGCCATTAGTGATGCAGAAAATGAAATGATAGCAGGCGGAATTGTAGCAGTAGGAGATATTAGTAATAATGCTATCAGCTTAAATCAAAAAGCAAAAAACCGTTTGGCATATTATACATTTTTAGAAATCAGTGGATGGTCTCCAATGATAGCAGATCCAAGATTTTTAAAAGGAAAGGAATACTATGATTTGTTTGAGCAACTAAATTCAAGCAATTGCCAGTTGAGTATGGCAGCACATGCGCCATATTCTGTTTCGCAAAAACTCTGGGGATTATTGCAACCATTTTTTCAATCAAAAACAACTTCCTTACACAACCAAGAAACCGATTTTGAAGATGCGTATTTTTTAAACAAGTCGGGTGATTTTAATAGGATGTATGAGTTCATGCAAATACCCACAGAATTTTTTACAGCAACAGGAAAAAGCAGTGTACAATCAGTAGCACATCATTTACATGGTGCAGATAAAGTATTGTTAGTACATGATACATTTACTAAAGAATCAGATATTGATTATTTGCAAAATATTGCAGCAAACCAACCCAACAAATGGCAGTATTGTTTGTGTGTGAATGCCAACCAATATATTAATAATGCATTGCCACCAATAGAAATGTTAAGAGAAAAAAATTGTAGGATAGTTGTAGGAACAGATAGTTTAGCTAGCAATCATTCACTGAGTATTTTAAACGAGCTAAAAACAATAGGAAAGTTTTATAAAACAATTCCATTAACTGAGCAGTTGCAATGGGCAAGTTTTAATGGCGCAGCAGCACTAGGTTTTAACGAACAATATGGCGAAATTGTAAAAGGAAAACAACCCGGAATTATTTTAATTGATGGAATAGAAAACAATCAATTAACAACCGCATCTGCAGTGCGCAGATTAATTTAATCAACTCAATACTTCTTGTAAAATAGGTAGGCTTTTTATTTCGCCAAAGTCTTGAATATGAAGTGCCATAAAAGTTTGGTAGGCGGTTAATAATTCGCGACGAACACTTCTATTTAAAATTAAAACTTCTAATTCATTGCTGTTTTGAAGGTGCAATAATTCAGAAGTTGTTTTAGCAAGAAGGCCTTCAATAAAATAAGGATGCGCAGGTTGCTCGGCAATAAACATTCCTTCACGCAAATCAAAAACTGGTGTTTGTTCGGAATAAGATCCTAATAATTGAAAACCCAATTCACTAGCTAAGTGCAGCATAAAGTATAAAGGCAGGTTAGCCCCAAAAGCATCATTGGCAGTGTCTAGTTTTTTTAACGTGTCTTCCACAAAATAATACAGGCTAGGATTGGGCTCTGGCTCTTTGAGCGCGTGTTGCAAGAGTTCCATTAAGTATACAGAAACAGTATTTTTAACAACGTCGAAAAATAAATTTTCGTATAAATGACTCCATTGGTATTCGCGAATAAATTGCAACTGACGTTGGGTATTGTGTTGCACTTCCATTTCAATTAAAGCAGCAGGAATAAAATAACTTGCTTTACCGGCAGATGTTTTGCTGCTTTTTCTAACACCCTTAACAATATAACTCTGAACACCAAATAATTCTGTGTACACATTGGTGATGATACTTGTTTCGCCATACTTCACGGTACGCAAAACAATACCTCGAGTGGTATGAAACATGTTGTTTAGTTTGCTATACGATTGAGTTTAATAATGCCAACAGCATTTAGTCCGCGCATCACAAAAAATGTAAGGTCAAACTCAAACCATTTTTTTGCAAAATTTGCATCGTCTTTTGCATAGTGGTGATTGTTTTGAAACAATTCTCCCATGAGTAAAATTCCCCAAGGTGAAGTGTTTTTAGACTGGTCTCCATTATTGAAATTACTATAACCGTATTTGTGTCCGCACCAGTTTACAATGGCGCCTTGAATAGGGCCCATCATAAAGTGAACAGGTAACAATAAAAACCACCAAGCATTGGGGGCAAAATAAATATAAAAGCAGGTATACAATGCGCCAAAACTTAATCGCGTAATAATATGATGACCAAATTTATCTAAGCGATCCCAAACAGGTAAATACTCGGCAGTGAATTGCGCATCTGGTAAATTTTTTCCGGTTAAAAATCCGCGGAAAATAACAATGGTACGCTTCATCATCTGGTACACATCTTTAAAAAAATGTGGAGAGTGCGGATCTTTTTCTGTGTCGCTATAAACATGGTGCATTCTGTGCATCACGCCATACGCGCGAGGAACTAAAAAAGAAGAACCCTGAATAAACCATGTAGTTAGGTAAAAAGTTCTTTCCCAATTTTTACTCGTTGTATACATTTTATGAGATGCAAAACGGTGTAAAAAAAAGGAATGAAAAAATAAAGACAAAAACCAATGTCCAAAGAAAAAAGCTAAAATGGCAAGCATAGTTTGGGTGTTGATTATTAAAAATTTAAGTTAGCATGTTTTTTACATGGCACCCGTAAACTGTTTTAGAAAACGCACATCATTTTGCGAATACAAACGCAAATCGTTTACCTGATATTTTAATTGGGTAATTCTTTCAACACCCATTCCAAAAGCAAATCCAGTATATTTATTTGAATCAATTCCAAAGTTCTCTAACACTTTTGGATGCACCATTCCACTACCTAAAATTTCAACCCAACCAGTGTGTTTACAAATATTACAACCATCACCTGCACAAATCAAACAACTGATATCCATTTCGGCACTAGGCTCGGTAAATGGAAAATAACTAGGCCTAAAACGCACTTTTACATCCTTACCAAACATCTCTTGTACAAAGAAATACAAGGTTTGTTTTAAATCGGCAAAGCTTACGTTTTCATCAATATACAAACCTTCTACTTGGTGAAAAAAGCAGTGCGCGCGTGCAGAAATGGTTTCGTTTCGGTAAACCCTTCCTGGGCAAATCACCCGAATTGGCGGTTTTTGCGTTTCCATAACACGTGCCTGAACACTACTAGTATGGGTGCGTAAAAGCCAAGCAGGGTTTTGGTTGATATAAAAAGTATCCTGCATATCGCGAGCGGGATGGTCTTCTGGAAGGTTCATGGCACCGAAATTGTGCCAGTCATCTTCAATTTCAGGACCTTCTGCCACCGCAAAACCCAGGCGGCGAAAAATAGCCACTATTTGGTTTCTAACAATATTTAATGGATGACGTGTTCCTACTGCAATTGCATCGCCAGGAAGTGATAAATCGATAGATGGACCAGTTGCAATATCCGCTGCTGTATTGGCTTTCAGCGTTTCGTACTTGGTTTCGGCAAACAATTTAAAATCATTTAAAATCTGTCCGAAAGCCTTTTTTTGCTCGTTCGGAACCTTTTTCATTTCGCCCATAATTGCCTTTACCAAACCTTTTGTACCAAGCCATTTGATACGAAAAGCCTCCGCCATTTCGGCGTTTGTAGCATCGGCAGCAGCTATTTCCTGCTTATATCCTTCAATTTGTTGCAATAAAGCTTCCATTTTGCGAAGATACTGATTGATTGTTATTTTTGCTCAAACACAAAATTTCTGCTAACAACAAGCAATGCCTACATTTGCTGATGAATTTGAATGATCAGATGGAATACAATACAGATCGAAATTATTTGGGAATGAAAGAATACGGCCGTCACGTACAAAAGATGGTGGAGTATTTATTAACGATAGAAGACCGCGAAAAGCGTCAAGAACAAACAAAAGCAGTGATTGAGTTAATGGGCTTTTTAAATCCGCATTTAAAAAATGTAGAAGACTTCCGCCACAAATTGTGGGATCACTTATTTTTTATCAGCGATTTTAAATTAGAGGTTGATAGCCCTTATCCTATCCCACAAAAAGAAACCTATAAACTTAAACCAGATCCACTTCCTTATCCTAAGCGTCATCCAAAATATGCGCACTTGGGTAAAAACCTAGAAGTGGTGATTGATAAGGCTTTAAAGGAAGAAGATCCAGAGAAAAAAGCAGGTTTTGCGCATGCAATTGCCTACTACATGAAATTGGCATATAGCAACTGGCACAAAGAATTGGTACACGACGATTCTATCCGTGCAGAGTTAAATAATATTACTGGTGGCGAATTAGAATTTAGCAACACGCCATATATTAAACACCGCAATCAAAATTTTGAACGCGACGATTACAGACCAAACAATGGTGGTGGACGTTGGCAACAAAATTTTGGTGGACGCAATAATAATAACCGTAATGCTGGTGGCCGAACAGACAACAGAGCAGGCGGAAATAGCGGTAGACCTAATAACAGAAACGCCAATGGCAATACTGCTCAAAATCGCGATAACCGCGGCAATAACAGCAATGCCAATAATGGCGGCCGACCAGATACAAGAGGTGGTCAATTTAAAAAACGATACTAGTTACATTCTTTAATACGCTATTTTAGAGCATCGAAATTTCGATGCTTTTTTTTGTCAAGAAACTTAATTCGTTCTCCTATCAACCTAATAAACTATGAGTTCTTTTGAAGTAATTGGTGGCAATAAGTTGCATGGCAATATTGAACCGCAGGGGGCAAAAAATGAAGCCCTTCAAATTATTTCTGCAGTCTTACTAACTGCCGAAGAAATTACCATCCATAATATTCCCGATATTTTAGACGTGAATTTATTGATTGAATTATTAGCAGATATAGGTGTAAAAGTCAACCGTACTTCTAAAAATAGTTGCCGCTTTCAGGCAGATAATATTTCTGTTGATTTTTTAGCATCTGAAACATTCAGAAAAAAAGGCGGAAAACTTCGAGGCAGTGTAATGCTTGCAGGGCCTATGCTTGCGAGATTTAAGCGCGCGTATATTCCAAAACCTGGTGGAGATAAAATTGGCAGAAGAAGACTTGACACGCATATTATTGGTTTTGAAAAATTGGGTGCGAAATATGAATACGATGAAGCAAACAGTTGTTTTCGATTAAGCGCTCCGCAACTCAACGGTTGCTTTATGTGTTTAGACGAACCCTCCGTAACTGGAACGGCAAATATTGTAATGGCAGCAGTTTTAGCAGAAGGCACCACCACTATTTACAACGCAGCTTGTGAACCTTATATTCAACAACTCTGCAAAATGCTCAATAGCATGGGCGCAAAAATTGGTGGGATAAGTAGTAATTTATTAACTATTGAAGGTGTTGAAAAATTAAGTGGAACAACCCACAAATTATTGCCTGACATGATTGAGATTGGCAGTTTTATTGGACTGGCTGCAATGACGCAAAGTGAGCTCACCATTAAAAATGCAGGTGTTGAACACTTGGGTGTTATTCCAGAAAAATTTCAACAACTCGGCATTCAACTCGAAATTCGCGGCGATGATATTTTTATTCCTGCACAAGAAACTTATGAGATTCAAACTTTTTTAGATGGCGGCATTTTAACCATCTACGATCATCCTTGGCCAGGATTTACGCCCGACTTATTGAGTATTGTTTTGGTGGTTGCATCACAAGCAATTGGTAGCGTTTTGGTGCACCAAAAAATGTTTGAGAGTCGATTGTTTTTTGTAGACAAACTAATTGATATGGGTGCGCAAATTATTTTGTGTGATCCACATCGCGCTACCGTAATTGGACTGGGCAGAAAACAAGCGCTTCGAGGAATTACCATGAGTAGCCCAGACATTAGAGCTGGTCAAGCATTACTCATTGCAGCACTAAGCGCAGAAGGAAAAAGTATTATTCAAAATATTGAACAAATTGATCGCGGGTATCAAAACATTGATGAGCGTTTGCGTAAATTAGGTGCAGATATAAAACGCGTTGAGTAGTATTTTCTATAAAATAATTGTTACCGATCCACTAATTAACGCTCGTCCGTTTTTAGGATTCACAATA
>JBAXPJ010000103.1:0-7666 GCA_037132335.1 Sediminibacterium sp.
CCGCTCGGATTAATTTGGGGTATTGTATTTAGTTTTTTGGAAGGGCGTCGTTTTACAGAAGTGCTAGGAGCCATCATGGCCAGTAGTTTTATTTTTGCATCAGGAGTAGTAAAGGCCGCTGGTAGATTGTTGATTGATCATTTTGGGGTAAGTGATTTTTGGATGCCTTTTTTAACGGGTTTATTATTTACACCAATACTATTACTTGGTATTTACATGTTAGCACAAATTCCTCCTAGGGATAAGGAAGATGAGACGCATCGAACAAAGCGTCAACCCATGGATTTAAAAGAGAGAAAAATTTTCTTTTCAATGTTTGCACCGGGTATAATTCTATCAATTATTATATATGTTGGGCTTACTATTTTACGTGATCTCCGTGATAATTTTGCTGTGGAAATATGGGCTGGGCTTGGTTTTTCACATACGCCTGAAATACTTGCTTTGTCTGAAATTCCCATTGCTTTAGGGGTATTAACAATCATTGGATTGATGATACTAATTAAAAATAATCGTAATGCTTTTTATACAAATCAGCTTATTATTTTATTGGGTGGATTTCTATTATTTACAATTACATTATTGTTTATACAACATTTGATTAGTCCTTTAATATGGATGATTATGATAGGTTTCTCTATGTACTTGTCTTATATTTCTTTTCATGTAATGTTTTATGAAAGATGGATAGCACTCTTTAAATTTAAGAGCAATATTGGTTACCTCATGTATGTAAGTGATGCTTTTGGATACCTAGGAAGTACCTTGGTTCTTTGTTTCAAAGGCTCGGGATTTAAACGCTTAAGTTGGGTTGACTTCTTTAGTTATGCAGGATTAGCAATTGGCTTAATAATTGTAATTAGTTCAATTGTATCAATAGTTTATTTTCGAAAAAAGGAACAACAATTATTAACTAATCAATCAAATTTGGTTGATTAGTTGCTCCTCTTTTTTATGAATTCATTCAGTCAATGTTAAAATATTATTATCAAATTATTATCTAAAATTATAGCCATCTTATTTACGCAATCATTTTCTAATAAAGTCTAAATATTGGTGTGTTACCAACCTAACATTAACTTAATATAATTTAATATGTTTTTTACAATTTGTTAACATTAGGGTAGTTCTTTTGTAAAAAATATAAAAAACATGCGTTTAATTATTAAAAAGATGATAGTGTTTGTTACACTATTTATTGCTTTTCTGACAAATAGTATTGCTCAGGATAAAGTAATATCTGGAAGAGTAATAACAAAAACTGGAATTGGTATATCAGCAAGTTCTGTTCAAACAAATGGATCTAAAAGAACTGCATTGAGTGATAGTATGGGTAATTTTAAAATTAATGTAAGCGCACAAGACAACGCTTTAGTCATTAGTTCTTTAGGTTTTGTTTCTCAACAGTTCTCTCTTAATTCAAAATCATTTGTATTTACTTTATCAGACGACCCTAAAGTTTTAGGCGAAGTTGTTGTAACAGCATTTGGTATTAAAAGAGAAATTAAACGTTTGGGTTATACTATCCAAGAAGTGAAAGGATCTGATTTGGTTAAAGCTCGTGAGCCTAACGCAGTAAATTCATTGGCAGGTAAAGTTGCAGGTTTGAGTGTTGGTGCAAATGCCGAAATGCTAGGTCGTCCTGAATTAGTATTACGTGGTAGTAAAGATTTGTTATTTGTTGTTGATGGCTCTCCAATCAATTCAGATACATGGAATATTAGTGCGGATGATATTGAAACCTATTCAGTGTTAAAAGGACCTAACGCTGCTGCGTTGTATGGTTCAAGAGGAATTAACGGTGCTATTGTAATTACCACCAAAAAAGGTTCAAAAGATAAAAAAGGATGGCAGTTAGATTATAATAGCAGTACCTTATTTGAAAAAGGATTTATAGCATCTCCAGAAGCACAAACAGAATATGGTCGTGGTAATGGTTACCATTATGAGTACCAAGCAAAAGATAATGCAAACGTTTATGTACCTACTGCAGATGCATTGTACGATAATGGAAATCGTTTGGGTGAATTTGGTCCTCGTTTTGAAGGTCAGTTACTACGTCAATATGATAGCCCTTATGATTTGCTAACTGGTGTAAGATCTAAAACACCTTGGTTGGCTCGTGGTGTAAATAACTTTGAAAACTTTGTTGAAACAGGCTTAGTATCCACCAATAACTTAGCGGTTTCTGCAAGTGGTTCTAACTATAGTCTTCGCATGTCTTATTCTCACATGTATCAAAAAGGGGTATTTCCAAATACAAAATTAAATTCCGATAACGTAAATATTTCTACTAGTTATAATTTATCGTCTAAATTAACACTAGAGGGAAATATGAATTTGAATATTCAGTATACACCTAATATACCAGATGTTAGTTATGGACCTAATTCATATATGTACATGTTTAAGGTATATGGATCGGCAGATTATGATGTTAGGGATTTAAAAAACTATTACAAAGGGCCTCAAGGTGTACCTGGTTTAGTGCAGTATGCTCAAGAATATGGCCGTTTAAATAATCCATATTTTATGGCTGACAAATGGTTACGTAGCCATGACAAAACTGATATTTATGCTTATTTAAAATTAAATTATAAAATAAGTAGCGATTTAAATTTAAGCCTTAAATCTCAAGTAACTACTTGGAATCAATCAAGATCAGAGCAGGTTCCTTCATCTGCCAATTTAAATTCTTACACTGCATGGTATAAATTTGGTTGGTATGGAGATTATAGACTTGATACTCGTAAACTATTAGAAAACAATACAGATTTACAATTAACATATAATAAAAGAGTTAGTAAATGGAACTTTGGTGCTCTATTAGGTGGCAATTCTCGTTCATTTACTTATAATTCTTTTTATGGCACAACAAGGGCTTTAGCAATTCCAAATATTTATGTGTTGTCTAATTCTGTTCAAACACCTTTAGAATATTCTTGGAACTCTAAAATGCAAACCTATAGTGGTTATTATTCTGTTGATATAAGTTTTGATAAGTACATTAACTTAAATACAACTGGACGATTAGATAATTTATCTACATTGCCTAGCAACAATACATTCTTTTATCCTTCTGCTTCAATATCATCAGTATTGTCTGATTATATTAATTTTCCAAAACCAATTTCATTCTTTAAAATTAGAGGATCAGTTGCTGACGTTAAAGGAGCATTTACAAGTCCTAGTATAGCTAGTGCATATACCATGGTAACAGGTATATCTACAGGTTCTTTGTTACAATATGGTACTGATTTAATCAGTTCTTATGATGGACCAAATTATGCAAACACAACAGGACCTTCATATGCAAGTTATTATAACAACACTCCTTCGGTAAACTTGTCTAATACAGTAGTTTCAGATGTTAAACCGTATTCAAGAATTTCATATGAAGCTGGTGCAGACATTAAATTTTTGAAAAATAGAATAGGTTTAGACTTTACTTATTTTAGCACAACAAATGGACCTGGAATTTATAGCAGAGGATTACCTGCATCTACAACAAACCTTACTCAAATTGTTAATGGAATTACAACAAAAAGAGATGGTTTTGAAATTGCGCTTAACGCTACACCAATTAAAAACGCTGGTGGATTTACTTGGGATATTTTTGCTAATTATGCCACTTTTAAAGAAACGCTTTCTGAGATTTATGGAAACGATGGTGTTTTACCATTAGGAAACCACAATTATAAAGTGGGTGATAGATTAGACGAAATTTTTGGAACTAAATTCTTAAGAGATGGATCAGGTAATATCGTTTACACCGGCGGTACACTTCAAAAAGCTACTGGTAATAATGATCAAAAATTTGGATCTCTAGGGTTCTTAAATCCTGATTTTAGTTTTGGTGTTGGAAATAAATTCACCTATAAAAATCTTAGCTTTAGTTTTCAGTTTGATGGACGTATAGGTGGAAAAATCTATGACTATAACTATTATGCAAACATGCAAGGAGGTACAGATATTCAAACTGTACAAGGTGTTATTGGTGCAGCTCGTTTAAAAGAGTGGCAATCTACAAACCAAGGTACTCAAGCTCCTACACCATTCTTATTAGGAAATGAATATGGTGCTGGTGTTCAAATTACTTCTGGTACTCCTACATTTTTAAATGGCGCTATATCTAATCTTGGTAGTTTAACATTTGCTCCTAATACTACTCCAACTTTAGTACAATCATACTTAACTGGTGGGTTGAAAGCAAACTTTGATGAATACTTTATGATTAGCAGATCATTTGTAAAACTGCGTGAGATAGTATTGTCTTATACAATTGATCAACCAAAATGGTCACATGGTTTTATAAAGGCTGTTTCACTTTCAATTGTAGGAAAAAACTTATTATATTTTGCTGAAAGAAAAGATTTTGATATTGACCAATATGCATCAGGTTTTAATGCTTCTGATTTAAGTGTAGGTGGTGCCGTTTCTACAGGTGCTTTACAAAGTTCAAGCACTAGAAAATTTGGATTTAACGTCAATTTTTCATTCTAACTTATTTATCAGTATAAAAATTAAAAAATGAAAATCAAATTATTATATACCATATCAATAGTTGCTGTTTTAACAATGGCAATTACAAGTTGCCAAAAAGGTGATTTAAGTTTAAATCCAAATGCAGCTTCGGCAGGTTCTGTTTTACCAATTTCATTAATTGTTAATAATGTTACGGCAAACCTTATTTTACCTGAGGAACTTCCATTTGGGAATGGAAGTGTTTATAAATTCAATCAGTACCAGGTATCTAATTATTCTAAGTATTGGGGTGATAATACTTATGGCTGGAGCTACTCTTCTGATAGTTACCAAATTTTGAAATATGCTATTGCACTTGAAGGACAAGCAAAAACACAATTAGGTACAACCAATAATAAATATTTTGCTATTTCTAAGTTTTTGCGTGCTTATTCTGCCGTTTGGTTATCTCAAAGAGTAGGAGATATTCCTATGAGCCAAGCTGGTGATCCAAATAATATCACCCCTGTTTTTGACGCTCAAAAAACGGTATATAAAAATGTATTGGCTTTGTTAGATACCGCTAATACAATCATGGGTAGTATCAATAGTGTTGCTGCTAATCAGAATGCAATTTTTGATGGTGGAGATATTTTTGGGTTAACTAATTTACAATGGCAAAAATTAATTAATACCTATAAGTTAAGGGTGCTTATAAGTTTAAGTAAACGTGCAGATGATAATGCCGATTTAGGTATTAAAACACAATTTGCTGCAATAGTAACCAATCCAACTACTTATCCAATTATGACAAGTAATAGTGATAATATGGTTTATAAGTTTACTGCTTCAAATTTATATCCTAATTGGGCTTTAGGAAATAATGCTTACAATAACTTTCAAAACGTTGGAGAAACTATTCTATCTATTACAAGAAATAATGCTGATCCACGAACATTTTTAATGGCATGTCCTATTGGTGGCGGAGCAATCAATAGTTTTGCTTCATACGTTGGAGGTGTTTCGAGCACTGCATTATCATTGCTTCAAAGCCAAGGCTCTACTAACGTAATATCTGCTTTTAATGGACAGCGATATTTTGCTAATAGTTTTGTTTCATCATCTACAATAAATACTTATGAGCCATTTGTTTTTATTGGTTATTCTGAATTATGTTTTAACATAGCGGAAGGAATTAATAGAGGATGGGCACCAACTTTAACTGCTGCAGATGCTGCAACTTATTATAATAATGGAATTAGTGCTTCATTTAAAAATTTTGGTTTAAGTACCACTGCTAATACTACCGTTAACGTGTCGAATGTAGCAGGAGCAAGTTTGGGTACAGTAACAACAGACAATGCAACTTTTTTAACAAAAACTGCATATAACACAGGTACACAAGCTACTGCACTTAAACAAATTTTAGAACAAAAATATGTTGCATTGTTCATGAATTCTGGTTACGAAGCTTTTATGAATGCAAGAAGAACAGGTGTTCCAACATTTAGCGCTAATGGAGCAGGAACAGGAACCGCTTCAGGAGCTATCCCTAAACGTTGGTTATATCCTTTGTCTGAAATTAACTATAATAATGCAAATTATAAAACAGCTTTAACCAATCAGTTTTCTGGAGCAGACGATGTTAATTTAGATACCTGGTTAACAAAATAATATTTTAATTAGTAAGTATAAATAAACAAGTGAGCTTTAATGTTCACTTGTTTATTTTTTTTTAAAAGGTAAAATTTATACCAGTGAAATCATTTATTTTTCTTTCAATTTTTTCCATTTTTAGTGTATGTGTAAATAGTCAAATTTCGGATAGTATTAAACGACAAGTTAAACTTGAAGGAGCCATCAATTTTAGAGATATTGGCGGATATGAAAACAAAAATGGAAAACACATTAAATGGGGTAAAATATATCGCTCGGCTTCATTAAATGGGTTGACTCAAAATGATCTTGAAATATTGAAAAAACTAGCCCTCTCTTATGTAATAGATTTTAGAGGACCTTTTGAATGCAAAACAGCACCTGATAAAATACCTGCTAATGCATTGTATTTAAATCTACCTGCTGGAAGTGAAAATATAGGTGACAGCAATTATTTGAAAAACATGATGCGTTCTATAAAAAATGATTCTTCGATGATTAATTTTTATAGCGATCTTACTCCTTTTAAGGATAGATATAAACCTATGTTTGATCAGTTGTTAAAAAACAATAAAGACAGTGCTATTTTGTTTCATTGTTCGGCTGGAAAAGATAGAACGGGTATTGCCGCAGCTTTAATATTATATGCCTTAGGAGTAGATGAAAAAACCATTATGGATGATTACCTAGCAACCAATTTTTATAGAAAAAATGAAAATGAAAAAGCGATAAATGCAATGGTGAAGATGTATCGTTTAGACGAATCTGCTGCTAAAAATATGATGTCTGCAAAAGAATCATATTTGAATGCAACTTTTAATGCTATCAAATATAAATATGGAAGTATAGATAATTATTTGAGAGATGAAATGGGCCTTACTAATAAAAAAATTAAATTATTAAAAAGTTTTTATTTAGAATAAATAAAAATAATTCCAATATGGTTATTAAAACTTTTATAAGTACTAGTGTACATAAAAATCAATTAGAATTTTATAATCAATTATTACAAGACAAATCTTTACAAAGTAATAGTGAATTAATTATAGAGCTAGAAAAGGAATTAGAAATAATAGAAGATGTTTTTCAAAATTATAAATCCTCTTATGAAAACCTAAAGGTTCTTATAAATAGGTATCATATTCAGGAAATTAATATTAGAAAAAAAATCAAAAAGATGAAAGCAATAACGATAGATTGTAAGTAAAATAAAGTGATAAAGTTTTCAAGTTATATTAAATAGAAATGGTGTGAGTCCAAAAGACCCCATTGAAAGGAATTAAAAACATCCAAATTATCATCAATTTAATATATGTAACAAATCGTTTTCTATTTTAAACTTGATGCAAAAACCTGCGCTTATTTTTCTTTTCCTAAATCACTTTTTTAAATTCTACTAACTTTATTTGTTTGTTGTACAGTATTACTTTGTATCTACTAATATTAACTAATGTCCGTCGTCAAACCAATGTAGACTTTTGGTTGTAGAGCGTTTCGTTGTTTAAAAATAGTGTTTTTTCTTTTAAAAATAATTTTCTACGTCTTT
>JBAXPJ010000104.1:0-7428 GCA_037132335.1 Sediminibacterium sp.
AGTTGTTTTAAAAACAACAATAAAAAATGCCTCCAAATTGGAGGCATTTTTTATTTATATCTTGGAAATTTAATTATGGTTTAATTCGAATAATTTTTCCATTTACAGAATAAACCAATTCACTATTCATTTTCTTTTTGAAAGCAATTAATTTTTCATGCACTATGTCCATTCCAGCTAAGAACTTATTTGCATCTTCACTTCTTTTCGGATTACCGTTTATGCTATTTGTTTTAATTTGTTCCATTTTCCTAAATTTAAAATTGCCAAACTTGACTCTTTGTTCTTTTCAGCGATAAGCTCATATTTAGCTTCAGAATTGTCAATTACAAGAAATTCATCAACTAAAGGTATGTAAATACTGAATAAATTTTGGATTCCTTTACTATACCTTCTAATAATCACTTCCCTGTCTATATTATGCCCACCTTCCGAAACTCTCGTTTTAACTCTATCAATGGCTAATTCAACCGTATTTAGCCAAAAAAAGAATAATATTACTTTATATCCCTTTGATTGGGCATATTTTACTTTCTCATGGTAACTGCGAGTTGATAGAGTAGTTTCAAAAGCAAATGTATCACCGTTTTCAATAAGCTCATTTATTCTATTGATCATTATTCGACCTGCATTTATGGAAACTTTTTCAGGCTGAAAAGGCGATAAGCCTTTGGCGATTTCATCGACTTGAACTAGACTTAAAAATTGTTTTATACATATTCAAATATACGATTTGCTGATTTTAATCAACCAATAGATATTTCATTACCTCCACTCTCCCTATCTTTAAAACAAAATTCCACCTCAAATGAATTTAAAAAGAAGGCAGTTTTTAAAACTCACCGGCATTACTGCAGCCGGGCTTCCTTTAGCAAAATATGCAACAGCTGCAACAGGCTTTAATATTGGCAAAGCAGAAGATCTGGTGTTTAATTCATTTGTACATCCTTTAAATATCCACCAGCCATTTGTACGTTGGTGGTGGAATGGCGATCGTGTTACTAAAGAAGAAACCTTACGCGAGTTAGATGTAATGAAACAGGCAGGTATTGGTGGTGTTGAAATAAACCCCATTAAATGGAATGAAAATGCCGACGCTATTGGCATTCCAGAACTTACTTGGGGAAGTCCTGAATGGTTAAACGTGGTGGAAGTAGCCGTTAAAGGCGCTAAAGAGAAAGGAATTATTTGCGATATGATAGTTGGCTCAGGCTGGCCTTTTGGCGGCGAGCATGTGCCTCGTAGCGAGCAAGGTCAAATAGTTATTGTTGGCACTCGTAACCTAGCTGGTGAACAATCATACAGCTTTACTCAAAAAGAATTATTAAATAGTGTTGAACCTCCAAGTAACTATCCAAATAAGGTTAGTGAAATGTTTATGTTACGCTTGGCTCCTGCTAGTATGCAATCATTTACACCTGGCACTAGCCTCAATGCGCAATTAAAAAACGATACTATTATTGTTAATGTTCCTGCTGGTGATCATGTATTATATTATTTAATAAAATACACCGGCTTTCAACAAGTAATACAAGGTGCTTTGGGCGCAATGGGCCCAGTAATTAATCACTACCAACAATCTGCTGTACAAAATTACTTAGACCATTTTGGAGATTTGCTAACTAGCAAACTAGGTCCATTAAATAATTATTTCAGGGCATTTTTTACCGACAGTATAGAACTAGAAGGCGCCAATTGGTGTGATGATTTTTTTGAACAATTTAAAATTCGCAAGGGTTACGATTTAGAACCTTATTTCCCCTACATTTTATTTAAAGTAGGTGAAATGGGCAATGCAGTAAACGAAAAATATGGATCTGAATTTTCGGCCGAACTGCAAATAAATATCAACCAAATTAGGTATGATTTTTTAGAAACCAAACAAGCATTATTTCAAGAAAGATTTGTAGGAACTTTTACCTCATGGTGTAAAAAGCATCAGGTAAAATCACGAATGCAAGCTTATGGCATGGACTGTAATGCCATTGATGCCACAATGCAATTAGATATTCCAGAATGCGAAACCTGGACATGGACTTCAGAAATTGAAGAATTTGAAGCAAGCCCAAAACGCAATGGTGGCCGCAATTACACCATGATTAATAAATTTGTTTCTAGTGCCGCACATTTAGTTGGCAAACAAGAAATTAGTTGCGAAGAAAACACCAATACTGGTCAAATTTTTTCTGCAACATTAGAGCGCGTAAAAATTACCGCAGACCAAAGTGCCTTATCGGGAGTAACACATAGTTTGTTGCATGGATTTAATTACAGCCCTTTAGAAGCGCCTTTTCCAGGCTGGTTACGTTATGGTAGTTTCTTTAACGAACGTAATCCTTGGTGGCCTTATTTTAAATTATGGAGCGATTATAAAGCAAGATTATCGGCAGTGTTTATGCAATCTGATATGCAAGCCAATATTGCAGTTTTACACCCGCTAGTAGACCTTGCTTCTAAATATGGTTTTCAACGTGATCCCTTTCCTAAAGTGAACTATCCAAATTATGTACACAAGGTTTGGGAAGCCATTCACCAACATGGCAATGGATGCGATTATGTGTCGGAACAAGTATTGCAAAAAGCAACTAGTAAAACAGGTTCTTTAATTTTCAATACACGCAAGTATCAAACCCTTGTTTGTATTGAAGTAGAAACCATGCATATTGAAACAGCAAAAGCCATTCAACAATTTGCAGATGCTGGCGGTACGATTATTTTTATTCGAAAAACACCACACCAATCTACTGGTTACACAAACTTTAAACGCGTAAGTAAAGAGATTGAAAATATTAGCAATAGCATATTAAAAAAGCATCCTAAAAAAACAGGCATTGCTTCTATTCCAGAAAACGATTTAATTACTTGGTGGCAAACCATTCAAACCCAATTTGAAATTAAACCATTTGTAAAAATTAGTGCCCCAGTTATTCATGTAAACCAAGTACACTATACCTCTGGCGATAAAGATATATTTTGGTTTAGTAATTATAGTGCAGCAAAATCACATAGCTTTTCAGCTAATTTCAACAACAATAAAACAGCTTGGATATGGAACGCAGAAACTGGTGAAAGGTTATTATATCCTGCAACAAATAACGGAACATTACAAATTGAACTAGGCCCTTCTGAATCTAAATTAATTGTATTTGACAACCAAAAAAATGGCGAATCATACAAACTAGAAAATACTAACAACTTAAAAGAAACAGCCATCACAGGCCCATGGCAATTAACACTAAATCACTTAAATAATACATCGCAAAAAATTACTATTAATGAATTAATTGATCTTAAACTACTAGCAGATACCAAAGATTTTTCAGGGAATATTATTTATAAAAAAGTTGTTTCAATTAACAGTTCTAGTAGTAAAACATATTTGTCTTTAGGGCATATTAATGATGTAAGTGAATTAGAAGTAAACGGTCAAACAATTGGGGTGCAATGGTATGGGAAACACCTGTATGATATATCGAAAGCCGTTAAACCAGGCAATAATTATATCAGTATAAAAATTATTACTACTGCTGGTGCATATACAAAATCTTTAAAGAAAAATAAAGCCGCACAAGAATGGAGCAGAGGTAATTTATTTGGGCCTACTGGTTTAACAGGAAATGTAACAATACTAACTGATTAACATTAATAAGATTCGTCGCCAGGATACACTAAACCGATTTTTGCCCTAACAGCGTCTAGTGCCTGTATGAGTTGTTGCGATTTATTAAAACTCATATTATTGCTCTGCGTTTTACCAGCTAGTAAACAATCAGTAGCATGCTGTGCTTCAAATTCATAACCAAACCCTTGTGGCTTTTGAGTAGGTATGGTTATATAATTTTGTCCACCATCGGTAGACACTAAAATAGTACATGATGGCTCGTAAAATCTATGTGTTAATTTAATATTTCCTTTGGTGCCAAAGATTTGTGCATCAATAGGAATATTCGATTTAAAAGTAGAAAACAATTGTGCTATTGCGCCGTTTGCATAATGATAGGTAATGGCACATTGCTCATCGGCACCTGTTTGATTAGCAATTATTGACGCCTCAACAGATTGAGGTTCTCCCAAAACATTGAGTGCAAAGAAAATATTATAAATTCCAATATCTAAAAGCGTACCTCCACCAAGTTCACGCTCTGTAAGCCTTTTAGAGGATGCTTCATTTGTTTGAAATCCAAAATTGGCTTGCATAGCAGTTACTTCTCCTATAATACCTTCCGCTAAAATTTCTTTTAACTTTATAAAATGTGGTAAAAAAGAAGACCACAATGCTTCCATTAAAAACAAGTTTTTTTCTGTTGCCAATTGCAGCATTTGCAAAACTTGTTTTTCATTTATTGCAAATGGCTTTTCGCACAAAACTGCTTTGCCATTTTGCAAACACATGATGGTATTTTCAAAATGAAAAACATGTGGGGTAGCAATATAAATAATATCAACTTCTGTATCTTTTACCAAAGCCTCATAACTACCATAAGATTTTTCAATAGAAAATAATGCAGCAAATGCATTGGCATTCTCTTGTGTTCTAGATCCTACAGCAACTAACTTTGCGTTAGATACAAACTGCAAATCATTCGCAAATTTTTTGGCTATTTTACCAGCCCCTAAAATTCCCCAACGAATAATTTTCGACATGTTTTAAAATTTATTATTGAGCGGCAACTTGTTTGGTAGTGCTTCTATAAATATAAGAACTGAAAATATGTCTGCGCGCAAATCTACCAGGCGTTTCTGCGTTTACCAGTTTTACATAAATAGCTTTTGGAACACCATAATATTCATACACAGTATCGTTCGAGAAACTAACTTTTAATAATTCAGATTTAAATTCAAAATCAATAATGGTTGCATTGTTTATCGTTTCCATATACTCAGGTAACGTTTCTGCAACTGTTTCCGGAGCTATGCTAACCAAAAAGTGGTAAGACTCTATGATTTTTTTACTCTTTTCTTCTGCAACCAACTTCTCTTCGTGATTGTCATTGAATTTATCTGGATGCCAGTCTTTCATTAAATTCCTATAAACGGATTTTAATTCTTTTAAATCTGCTTTGTCGCTTACACCTAAATTTTTTCTGTGGTTAAGAATTCTTCTCATAAATTATTCCTCTATTGATTATTCACCTGCTATATTAAAATTGGCTATCCAATTCAACATACAAATGTTTGATTTTGCGGCAAAACTATTGTTTTTAATATAAACCGCTTAATTGAGCCATTATAAACGCAAACAATAACAAAATGTTGTTGCAAGGCCTTATTCTGAACTATTTTTTGCTAAAAGACCTGTTTTGTTTAGCTTTCAACTGAAAACGATGCAAATACAGTCAGTAGCCATACTAGTAAACCCTATTGCCGGAAAGGGTAAATCAAGCAAAATGTCTGTTTGGTTACACGTTGAATTAAATAAGAAAAACATTCCTAGTACCATATTTAGCACCGAGTGGCCTACCCTAGCCGAACTTGAAGCATTTTCGGATGTTTGGGTAATTGGCGGAGATGGAACAATTAACTACTTTATTAACCATTATCCAAACTGCAAAATACCCATTGCATTATTTAGCGGTGGAACTGGAAACGATTTTGCCTGGAAACTTTACAAAGGCATGAGTAAAGAAGCACAATTTGCTGCTTTATTTAATGCAAGTCCCAAACCTGTTGATGCAGGAAAAGTAAACGATACACTATACATTAACTGTTTAGGTGTAGGTTTTGATGGAGAAATTTTACAATCAATGAATGCCATTCGTTTTATTGGTGGACATTTTGGGTACCTATTAGCTGTGATTTATAAAATATTTCGATTCAAAGAAAAGTCAATGACCATAAGGTTGGCAGGCGAAGAATGGAACGAAAAATTTTTGCTAGTATTAATTGTCAACTCATCAAGAGCAGGTGGAGGATTTTATATAGCACCACCAGCCGAAGTAAATGATGGACAACTCAATATGGTGCTTTGTAAAAAAATTCCTATTTGGAAACGTTTAATGTATTTGCCTATCATTAAAAAAGGAAAACACTTACACTATCCTTTTATTGTACATAAACTAGGGCAAGAATTTACCATTAACAGTAAAGAAGTACTACCCATTCAAATTGATGGTGAATTACAGTTCACAAACAAACTACAAGTATCAGTATTACCTAAACAATTTCTATTTAGGTATTAAACAGCCACATTTTAATTTGCTTCAATTCCCCATTTCAGCAAGACATTTAATTGCAATTTTAATCCTACAAAACCTAGCATATTAGGATTTTAAAAACTACCAAGTACTTGGTATTATTGGGCTTTTAGATACATTTCCGCGCATATAACGACATAAAAAGACGATTTAATACTATGCATTTTTAGTGAAATACAAAATGCTTGGTATTTCACAGCACCCCTACTCCGGATACTTTTGACTTATCAGAAAACGCTACAAAAACAAGCAGCTTTTTTTTGATAAAACAAAACAAATCTCGGAAAAATGACAAAAACTTTACTTACCATTTTCATACTTGCAGTTCTAGGTTTAAACCAAGCAAATGCGCAATTATCTACTCCTTTCAATTTTAGCAGTATTGGAACTTTAGATGGTATTGAAAATAGCACTAGTATTCCAATTAATTTCCAATCAAATTCTACTTGTTTAGATTTAGCAAACGGATTACCTGTTTTTTTAGCAGAACGCAATACTGGCATTTTTGCAAGTGCATGTAGAGAAGCTTCGGTTCAACCACAATTACAATTAATACTATATCCTAACCCAGTTGTTGAAAGAACCTTATTGCGTTCATTAATTAAACCAAGTTATGTTGGAACATTTGATATAACAGTAGTAAGCATGCTAGGACAAATTGTACAACGCACCAAAGCAAGTTCTCAAGAAATATTCAACGGATTACAATTAGATGTTTCAAGATTGGCTTTAGGTGAATATGTCATTCTAATTGAATCAGACAACTATAAAGATCATGTGAATTTTGTAAAAGCTAGATAATAATCAATTATAACAAATCATAATAAAAAGAGCAAATTATAAGATAAAGGAATCAACAAAATAGCAATAAATACAGCTACGACTGTTAAAAAAACAGACCCAACTATTTGGGTCTTTAGTCGTTATGTCCATGAATAAATTTGAGATTTTTTAAATAAAAATCTAATTAATTGGCCAGTTAATATCAGTAGATGTATAGTTATTAATATAACTAATTGCGCTAATTAAATTGAAATATGATTAATTTACTATATAATTAAAATGAATAAAAATCATGAAGGAAGATGTTAGAAAAATCAAATCGACTGTTTCAATAATTGATTTTGAATGGAATTGAAAATACTGCAATAAATACTTGATGCAAATAAACCTTTTTGAAAAAATATTGTATTATTAATAATCAGCTATATTTCTTTAAAAGCATTGATATGAT
>JBAXPJ010000105.1:0-7392 GCA_037132335.1 Sediminibacterium sp.
AAATCAGCTGCTCTACCAACTGAGCTACTTCGGCATTAATAAAAAGAACTATCCCTTTTTAAGGACGGCAAAGGTAATGGAAAACTTTATTCGGCAAAATTTTGTAGCAAAATTTTTACAACAGTTTTTAACATGTTTAAGGAAACCCTTGTGTAACGGCACTATAAGGGCAAAAAAAAGCCCCGAAATAGTTCCGGGGCGGTTCTTTTATTAAGCGGCTAGCTTATCTTTTTTTCGTTTTATTTGTGAAATGATAGAATCCATTGCATTATCAAATGATTCTTCAAAGGATTTTGAGGATGTTTTTACAAAAAAATCGTGCCTCGGCACATGCACTTTAATTTCTACAACTTTGTCTTTGATAACATGTACCACGTTATCCAATTTCAAGAACAGGTCTACTTTTAGAATCTGGTCGTGAAATGTGTTTAATTTTTCGAGTTTTCGTGTTACATAATCTACCAATTTTTCATCTGCATCGAAGTGCACTGACTGAATGTTAACGTTCATAGCAACTCACGTTTAAACGGTTAATGAATAAAATATTTGAAAGAACTACGAGCCAAAATTTGGTAAAATTGACCCTTTCGAAACTCCTAACAAGTTACAACAAATTATAGTGAAATATCCTGCAATTTGTTTTTTTATTTGATATTTTAACAGTCTGTAAAACTATTGCCTACAATTGCTTTTAGGCCTTAGGATGCGCTTTATTGAAAACCTCTTTTAATTTTTCAATGGTATTGTGGGTATACACTTGCGTGGCAGCCAAACTACTATGGCCCAATAGTTCTTTCACTGCATTTAAATCTGCACCGTTATTCATTAAATGCGTTGCAAAACTATGTCTTAAAATATGCGGACTCTTTTTTTGAACCGTGGTTACCTGCCCCAAGTATTTCTTTACAAAAGCATATACAGCCCTTGGCTGCAATGGCTTTCCTTTTGCCGAAGTGAATACCGTTTTAACAGTAGCACTCTTTGTAGGCCTGTTTAATTGGTACGATTCTAATTCTTTTACCAAAGCGGCATCAATTGGAATGATGCGTTCCTTATTTCCTTTACCCAAAACTTTTACTTGTTTCAAAGATCCGTCTACTTGCGATTCTTTCAATTGAATCAATTCACTCAAACGCATGCCAGTTTGGTAGAAAAGTAATAAAACCAGTCGCTGTGTTCTGCCCTCCCATGTATCGGGAAATTCAACGTGTTCAAATAAAGTATGTACATCTTTTTCTGAAACAAATACAGGAAGTCGTTTTTTTGTTTTAGGAGAAATAATCACGCCCATTGGCGATGTTTTAATCAAGCCAGTTTTTAATTGGTATTTAAAAAAAGATTTTAGAGTAGATATTTTTCTATTGATCGACTTGGCGCTGATTTCATTTTCTTTAACGCTAGCCAACCAGCTTCTTATAAACATTGATGTGATTTGGTCTAACGCAGGATTATCGATTTGACTAACCAAGTATTGAAAGAATTGCTCTAAGTCTGTTTGATAGGCTACAATGGTATGCTTAGAATACCGCTTTTCGAATTGCAGGTATTCTAAAAACGGAGCGATTTGCGGATAGTCAGTTATGGGCATAAAAAAGTAGTCTGAAGATATAACATCAGACTACTACTAAATATTGTGGAAGCAAAATAATAAAAGATAATAATTAAGGAACCTTCCTTGAATTATCCTTCAATTTTTCCGCTAGCAATTTGTTGCTTGTAAACCGCTTTAAGGATTTCACCTCTACGTCTTACCGACGGTTTGATGAAAGCTTGGCGCTCTCTTAATTGCAATAAAGCCTTAGATTTTTCGAATTTCTTCTTGTACTTCTTAAGTGCTTTGTCGATGTTTTCGCAGTCTTTTGAATCAATAATTAACATATGTTGTATACCTCCTCAGGCGTTTTTAGGACGGCAAAGATAAGGTTTGATTTGAAAATTCCAAACGAAAATATTAATGCTTGAAAAAATCTTATCCCCATTCAATTTGCAGATTTATCTTGCAGCCATGTTTACAGGAATCATTGAAAGCACTGGAAAGGTTATATCTATTGAAAAACAAGGTACTAATACCAGTTTTTGGATAGCATCCCTTATTTCAAGCGAACTAAAAATAGACCAAAGTTTGAGCCACGAGGGTGTTTGCCTTACAGTGGAAGCCATTGAAAATGGACAACACAAGGTAACCGCTATTGAGGAAACGCTGCGTAAAACCAATTTATCAGGTTGGATTGTAGGCAATTCACTGAACTTAGAACGTTGTCTAGTGATGAATGGACGACTAGACGGACATATTGTTCAAGGACATGTAGACGCTACAGGCATTTGCACCCAAATAACCACACTTGAAGGCAGCTGGGAATACCGGTTTTCATTTCCGGAATCATTTAAACACTTAATAATAGAAAAAGGATCCATTGCGGTGAATGGTACAAGTTTAACCTGCTTTGATGTTACCAACAATGCGTTTAGTGTTGCTATTATTCCTTATACTTTTGAACATACTAGTATTCACCAACTACAAATAGGAAGTATCGTTAACCTTGAATTTGATATTCTGGGCAAATATGTTCAACGCTGGTTGCAAGTAAAAAACTAAATAGACTTTCCTTTTAAAGCACCGCTTACTGCGGCATCCATTGCGCGTTCAGCAAATGGACGTGAAATTTCATTTAACTCTTCTATCTTATTCTGAATCAAATTCTTATCATTCATTGTTACTGCCAACTGAAGCGCTTGCATAGCCCCTGCAGTTGCCAGTATTTCTTCGGGTGTTAATAGTTGTTGGTTCTTAGATATGAACTTTTCGGTCACTGCTAATATCTGTTCTGCCTCTGTGGTAGCTTCTACCAATGCCCTTGTTTGCATATCATCTTTGGCATGGGTTATACTATCCATCAACATCCCTTCTACTTGCTCATCGGTTAATCCATATTGCGGTGTCACTTCAATAAACTGCTCTATTCCACTGCGCAACTCTTTGGCCTTTACCACCAATATTCCATCGGCATTGATTAAAAAACTGATTTCAACTTTTGGCATACCTGCAGGCATTCCTGGAATACCTGTTAAATTGAACTCGGCTAATTTACGATTATCCTTTACCATGTCTCTTTCGCCTTGGTAAACAGAAATGCGCATACTGCCCTGCCCGTCTTTGTGCGTAGTATATTGGCGTCCAACACTAGTAGGGATTTTTGAGTTCCTTGGAATTAAAACATCCATCAAGCCACCCATAGTTTCTATACCTAAACTAAGCGGCGTTATATCGAGCAATAAAAAATCTTTGTTATTCCCTGCAAGAATATCTGCCTGAATAGCTGCGCCTAAAGCAACTACTTCATCGGGGTTTACAGAATCATTAACCGGTTTTCCAAAAAAAGCACCCACCGCTTGTTTGATGGCAGGAACTCGAGTACTACCGCCAACCATTACAATGGTGTCAATTGCAGCAATTGTTAGTTTCGCATCTTGCAAAGCACGCTCACAACACTTAATTGTTTTATTGATTAAACCTATTATAAGTTGTTCAAAATCAGTTTTTTTGATACTTAAAACTTCTCCATTCCAGTCGGTAGAAAAATGATCATGTGCACTCAAATGTTTTTTAGCTTCTTCTGCTTTTAAGCGCAATGACTGCAATAAAGACTGGTGCTGCTGGAGTTCATCCAAGGTTATTCCGCCTTCAGTTAGCCAATACTCCATAATAGAACGGTCTATATCATCTCCGCCCAAATAGGTATCGCCATTGGTACTAAGCACTTCAAATATGCCATTACTAATATGTAGGATGGAAATATCAAAAGTACCACCCCCTAAATCATATACTGCAATGGTTTTTTCTTCATCTTGCCTTAAGCCTAAACCATAAGCCAAACTAGCAGCAGTTGGCTCATTTACAATGCGTAAGATATCTAGACCTGCAATTTTACCTGCATCTCTTGTTGCCTGTCTTTGCGCATCGTTAAAGTATGCAGGCACCGTTATGACAGCCTTTGTTACAGGTGTCTTTAAAATATGCTCAGCCCTGTTCTTTAGTTCTTTTAATATGAAGGAAGACAATTCAATGGGCGAGAAAAACTGGTTGCCAACTTGTACTTTTACTAGCGATGCTGTATCGTCATCAATTACTTTATAGGTAAAGAATTGGGCATTGTCTTTAATATCTTGGTAACTCTTACCCATTAAACGCTTGGCACTAAAGATGGTATTTTTAGGATCGGTCTCTAAAAAAGTTCGGGCCTGCTCTCCTACAGTTGGATTGCCAAATCCATCAAAATGCACAATACTAGGCACCAAGCTACTAGAATTAAACTCTTTTAATGCCACAGGCTGTTTGGTATCGGGATGGATTATAGCCACCAAACTATTGGTTGTACCTAAATCTATTCCTACAATCATTTCTGCTTGCTGCAAACTTCCTGTTGCTATATTGATGCCTATTTTTGCCATAAATTAAAAAGTCTTTGTTGATGAAAGCAAAATGCCCATCTTTTTAGAGGGGCAAATTTAGAACAATGCATTGGGCTGAAAGTTGCGAATTCAGGAATGATTAATAGTTGGATCATTTAAATTAGCATTCCACCACAGTTGTTTTGCTGACCAAATCGTGCAATGGCTTACCCAAAACTGCCATAAATAAAAAATCAATTAGCGTTAGGCGCACCAAACTTCTAATGAGTATTTGCACTAATAAGGGCTTATTTCCATCTAATCGAACAACTTTGGTAGCTGTTATCCATTTGCCTGGTGTTCGATTAAACGAAGCCTCCCAGAAGGTATAATACACAAAAAGGGCTCCTGCAACAAACCACCAAAAATTAATGGGCTTAAAATTCCAGTTGTATACATAGAAGTTCCAAAATCTAAACGCAAAAAAGCTCAGAATAAAAACAAGAAATCCATCAATTATGAAATTCAGGATACGGGTACCATCGCCAACTTTGTTCATAGTTCTTAAATTGCTGCAAAATTATTGGCTTTATGTCATTAATTTTTCAATTAGCATCCAAATGAAGTAATTACTTTTGTTCAAATACAAAGGAAGATGGATTTAATAGATGAATTACAGTGGAGGGGCATGGTTCAAGATATTATGCCTGGTACAAAAGAACTATTAGCAAAAGAATTGGTATCGGGATATATTGGCTTCGACCCAACATCCGACAGTTTGCATATTGGAAGCTTGGTGCCTATTTTATTATTAGTTCACTTACAAAAAGCAGGACATAAGCCTTTTGCTTTGGTTGGTGGTGCAACAGGAATGGTGGGCGATCCTAGTGGCAAAAGCGAAGAGCGTAATTTATTAAGCGAAGAAACCCTACAATTTAACCAAGAAGGCGTTCGCAAACAATTAAGTAAATTTTTAGATTTCAATAGCAGCAAAACCAATGCAGCAGAATTAGTAAACAACTACGATTGGTTTAAAGATTTTAGTTTTTTAAATTTCATTCGTGATGTAGGCAAGCATATTACCGTGAATTACATGATGCAAAAAGACAGTGTAAAAAAACGATTGGATGGCGAAACGGGAATGAGCTTTACAGAATTCACTTACCAATTGGTACAGGGATATGATTTTTATTGGCTCTATCAAAATAGAAATTGCAAATTACAAATGGGTGGTAGCGACCAATGGGGAAATATCCTTACCGGTACAGAACTCGTTCGACGCAAAGCAGGCGGCGAAGCATTTGCATTTACCTGCCCACTAATTACCAAAGCAGACGGCGGAAAGTTTGGCAAAACTGAAAAAGGAAATGTTTGGTTAGATCCTACAAAAACAACTCCTTATCAATTTTATCAATTTTGGTTGAATGCCAGTGATGAAGATGCAAAAAAATGGATTAAAATTTTTACCCTCTTACCAAAAGAAATTATTGATCCTTTAATAGCCGAGCACGAAATAAAACCAGAACTAAAAGTTTTACAACTTAAACTAGCCCAAGAACTCACTTGTTTTGTACATAGTGAGGCGGCCTACGAACAGATTATTAAAACATCAAAAGCTTTGTTTGGCGGAGATGCATTGGCCTTTATTAATGAAACTGATAATGCAGTTTTAGAAACAAGTGGTCTTCCAATACACGAATACAGTGGCGAATTTCCTGCGAATATTGTAAGCTTTTTAGCGGATAGCGGTTGCTTTGCTAGTAAAGGAGACGCTAGAAAAATGGTACAAGCTGGTGGCCTTAGTTTGAATGAAGTAAAAATTACAGATATTAATTACCAAATTGAATTGGCAGAAAAACTAAAAGGCAAATACTTATTAGTTAGACGCGGAAAGAAAAACCTCGATTTGGTTATTGCATAAAAAAAATCTTCGCAGCGTTTCTAATTAGATTCGCTGCGAAGATTTTAATTTGATGCTACCTATTTAGTTATTTAACAGCCTTAATTTCTTCCCACATAGCATCGGCTACAAATTGTTGGCCTACTGGGCTTAAATGCACTCTATCTGAGGTTAAAATACCTTTCTCTTTGTTTTCAGGATTGTGTTGTAGGTTGTAATTAAGTAATCCTGCTCTTAAATCTACTAACTGCAATTGCTTGCTTGCGGCAAAACTGCGAATCCATTTACAATACATATTCAAATCACCATCTTGTTGATTGGTATGATCGGTTCTTTCTCCAATTGCTGCAGGTGTACACAAAATTACTTTGGCTCCTTTTGCTTGAATCTTTTTTACGATGGCTTCATAAAATTTACCAAACTTATCATAATCGGTACCGGTACCAGAACCTGCTTTGTGCCAAACATCATTTACGCCGATGTATATTAAAACGATATCTGGATTTTTTTGCAACACATCTTCTTCCATTCTCAAATACAAATCATACACTTTATTCCCACTAACACCAGCGCCTACCAAATCATATTGATTTGATAAACCTGCTTTTTGAATGATGGTATCTATCAAACGAATATAACCACCAGGGTTTACCGCTGCTGAAGTAATGGAATCTCCAAAAAAGATTACTTTCTTTTTCTTGTCTGTTCTAAAAGACATAATTAGCATTGCTGTTACGAAAAGACCTAATAAAATCAGTTTGTTTGTCATGTTTATCTTTTTGACTTTTAATTATAAGACTAAATATAAACATTCAGCTTGAATCAAATAACAAGTTTCGGATCTGTTTAATTTAAGAATTGCATTTATTTTCTATCACAAGGCTTAATTAACCGATATTTCTTTTAAAATATTTGGAACAATTGGGGTACAGCCCTATTTTTGCAGCCCATCCAAAACAATTGGAACGGATTGCCTGATAGTATAATGGTAGTACGACTGTTTTTGGTACAGTTTGTCTTGGTTCGAATCCAGGTCGGGCAACCAAATTTTAAAATAACTCATTGATTTTCAATGGGTTATTTTTTTATACCCCTAAAAATGT
>JBAXPJ010000106.1:0-7192 GCA_037132335.1 Sediminibacterium sp.
TTAAGTACAGAAAAATATTTAACCTTTAACCCTGGTGTATTTATTGGAGGTTCTGAAATGAACTACGATGAAACCAAAGCAACAGGAACTGCTATTGGTAAAACAAATATCATCTCTCCTGCAGTAACTGTAACGGGCGACCTTCGTTTTTTAACGGAGGAACAAAAAATTAATGCAAGAAAAAAAATGCAGGCAATTGTTGATAATAGTTTAGCAGGCACGAAAGCCACCATTCATTTTGAAGATGGCATACCTAGTATGGCACCTACAGCGGGCAATGATAAAGTTCTAGAACTTGTTAGTGGCGTAACCAAAGATATGGGTGTAGGTCCCTCTACAGCAGGCGATCCGGGTTCTCGTGGTGCAGGAGATATTTCTTATATAGCAGCTTATGTAGATTGTATTGATGGCTTAGGCTCTTCAGGAAGAGGAGCTCATGCCCCAGGAGAAACTATTAATTTAAAAGAACTGCCTTATTTAATTAAAAGAGCAGCGTTGACTATTTATAGGTTGAGTAAATAAACTCTTTTAAGTTGAGCCAAATAAAAGAAGGCACAATATTTATATAACGTCCAAAAAGGCGACGAGGTTCTTTTATTAAACGGTAAAGCCATTCTAAACCCATATTGCGTATCCATAATGGAGCATAAGGGAGATTCCCTGTAAAAAAATCAAATACGGCACCTACTGTAATGATATAATCTACTTTGCAGTATTTAGAAAGAGTGTGTGCAAAAAATTCTTGTTTAGGGGTACTTAATCCAATCCAAACGATGTTTGCACCTGAGCTGTCAATCATCTCACCCAAGGCTTTCCATTCCATTTCATTCATGGTTCTAAATGGTGGTGAATAGGTCCCCACTACATTTATATTACCTAAATCAACCGAGACAGATTCTTTTAATGCTTTTGCTACTCCTTCTTTCCCACCACAAAAAAAATGTTGGATGTTATGTGGTGCAGTGTTGCGTATCACCGTATCAAAAAGCCCAACACCCGGGCAGCGCTGCATTTTTTTAAAACCCTTTAGTCTTCCAATCCAAGCGGTAGGCTGTCCATCTGGAAGGTTAAAGTAAAAATCAGAAATTATTTTTTTGAATTCAGCATTCCTATTAGCGAATACCATACCATGCGCACTCGTAGCACTAATCAATCTGTTTTTTTGAAAAGATTTTTTTTCATTCACCGCCTCAATTAAAGATCCAGTGAAGTTTGTATTGCTACCCACAAACATATCAACGCCTATTATTTTAACCGTTGCATTTGCTTGAGGCATAATTAAAAATTAATTGTAATAAAAAATTATTTTTCTTTTTTTACCTGCTCATCAATCCAGGTAAAAGTTTTGCGCATGCCATCAATTAATGGTTCTGAAACTTCCCAGCCCATTTTTTTTCTATATAAATCGTTGTCTGATCTTCTACCGCGTACACCCAAGGGGCAATTAAATCCGTACTTATCAATAAATTCTTGACCAGCAATATTGTGAATTTTAATTTTCTTACCTGCAATATCAATAGCCATTTGAGCTAATTGGTTAATGGTAACCATTTCTTCAGAGCCTATATTAACAGGTCCAATAAAATCGGTATGCATAAAACGCTCAACAGCATCTAAGCATTCATCTATGTATAAAAAACTTCTTGTTTGCAACCCGTCTCCCCATACTTCAAAGTTCCCACCATCGATAGTTTCTGAAGCTTTGCGCAACATGGCTGCAGGTGCTTTTTCTTTTCCACCCTTCCAAGTGCCTTGTGGTCCAAAAATATTATGAAAACGAGCCACACGCACATTTAATTTAAAATTGCGATGATAGGCTAAGAAAATTCTTTCACTAAATAATTTTTCCCATCCATATTCAGAATCTGGATTCGCAGGATAAGCCGAGCTTTCAATACAGTTCGGGTTATGAGCATCTAATTGATTATGTTCTGGATACATACAGGCAGAAGAAGAATAAAATACTTTTTGCACTTTTTTCTTCACTGCTTCTTTGGCAACGTTTAGATTTATGAGTGCCGAATTGGTCATTACATTAGCATCGTTCAAACCAGTAAAAATATAACCAGCCCCACCCATATCTGCAGCTAGTTGGTATAATTCATAGCAATCTTCAAAAATAACCTCTTCTACGGCACGAGGGTCGGCTAAATCACATTGCATAAATTCATGGCATATTTCGTCTTTTGCCATGTATTCATGCTGCTTAATATCGGCAATTCTAACAAAAAACCCTTGCGCTTTCAATTTTTTGGCTAAATGCCCTCCAATAAAACCTCCTCCTCCTAGAACAATCACTTTTTTCATAATAAAAATCTATATATGTTATAGAGGGCAAATTTAAGCCAATAGGCTTAAAAATAGCTCATAAGTATCGTTTTTTTCGATCATTTTATAATAGTAAAATGGATTACATCTATTATAAAAATTGCTATCAAAAGCAGCTAGTACTAGTCCAACTTAATGGGTAGCTAGATATTTAATTTCAATAGGGCTTAAGGCTCTACTATAAATTCTTACTTCATCAATAGCTCCTTTAAAAAAAGAGGGGTCATTAGGACCCGAGCACTTACCAATTTTTAGTGGATCGCCTTCTTTCGTATTCACATTTAATGTTAAATCATATTGTGCCAATCTGTTTGTAAGAAGCACCGCATCTTGATAAATTCTTATATTATTTATTTTTGGAATTGCTGCATCTTCTGAAGAAATTAAAAAAACATAATGATGCCATTTATTATCTGATAATTTAGAGGGAGCTTGATAAGTAATAGCACTTCCACCTATATTAGCAGTAGGACCAATTCCATCAAAGTTAAAATAACCATCAAATCTATTGCCATCTGTACCTGGACCCCAAGAGACCGCAGCCATACCATTGTATTTTTTTGTAAGAATATTAATACTATCTGATAAATCTAATTTTGCCCAAAATGTTAAAGTTCTTTCTGCATTTCCTAATATTCCCAAATAGTCAGTTTCGATATAATCTGATTTACCATTGAATAGATAGGCTGCATTTGGTTCATCGTATCTATCGGTGGTTAAAGTTGCTCCGATTACTGAAGAATTAACCATATTCCCAATATAATTTTTTGCATTATTATTAAAAGGGAAATACACTTCTAAACCAGTAGATAATGTGCCAGGAGAACTTAAAATTTTAAAAAAAAATGCATTAATAGCTTCTACAATTTTATTATATTGATCTATAAGTGAATCTAATTTTTTTGTTAAAAAAATGAAATCAGCGCCTTGACTTTGTAATTGATTTTTTAAACCAGCAACCTCAACTTTTATAATATTTAACTGATTGTTTAATGAATCAAGTTCACGATATACTTTTGATATATTTCCAATTTGGGAAGAAATAGCAGTAGAAAGAGAATCTGTTCTATTTAATAGATTTAAAATATCAACACTGAGTTTATTTAAATCTTTATTTTCTGGAACTTGTTTTTGACAAGCAACAAAAATGATAAATAATAAAAAACAGAGAAGAATTTTTTTCATGGCAGTAAAAGTAGAAAAATACAACTAAAAATTGACTAATAAATATACTTTTATGATTTGTATAATCTATTATTAATCAAATGTTTATAAATAATTTATATTTTGCATATTTTAAATTCAATTTATTGGTATCTTAATAAAATGCTATTTAAAATATTTTTGAGTTAAATGAATATTTTAATTCCATATGAGTATTTTATATATGAAATAAAATTAGTATAATTTACCTCATCTATCTATCTTTACACAGTATTTTTTTTATACTCAAATTTGCAAATAAATGGGGTTAGGCAATAATTTAGTGGTAATCACTTGGAATGGGGGTAATGAAATTCCTTATTCTTATGTTCATTTTGACTCCAAAAAGAATTTTGATCTTTTATTGTTTAATAATTCTGGTAAAATAGGAGAGATTGAAAATCAAAATGTACCCTATGATTACTATATTTCTGAAAAAACAGAAAATAAAGGGGAAATATTTTATCATTTAAGTAAGTATGTTACAGAACATCAATTAAATTATAATTACATTGGAGTTATCGATGATGATATTATTTTTAAAATCTCAGATTTTAATTATTTGTTTCATATTGCTACGCTTCATCAACTCGACGTTTTTCAACCATCAATTGCAAAAGACAGTTTTTTTAGTCACAGAAGGTTTGTACATAGGCCTGGTCAAATGGTTACAGAAATTGATTGGGTAGAAATCATGGCTCCTTTTTACAGACAAAATTTACTATTGGCTTGCCAAAAGTATTTTCTAAAAACAATCTCTGGACAAGGTGTAGATTGTTATTTAATGCCTGTACTACAAAAATTAAATAATCAAAATAAAACGGGTATAGTACATTCGGTTCAAATTAAACATGCGAGACCCATTCGAAGCCATCAAAGGCTGTATAAAAATGGATTAAATAATGAACAAGAAATAGAAATCATTAGACAAGAAGCATTGTCATTAGTCAATTTGAATGAAAATAGAAGTATATTTAGCAGTGAGTTTAAAAGGTTAGTTCTAAAGGATGGAAACCCCCTATTCATTCAATTAGAAATTAATTTTAATAAAATTATTTGTTCAATGAAGAATTTAATTTTATTTTTTAAAGAGCAATCTCATTATTAAAATTAACAAAGTTAAAATGAAGATAAATTCAATAATTGAACCAACAATAGAAGGCGTAAAATTAATTCACTTCGAACGTTATTTAGATAAAAGAGGCTACTTTTCCGAAACGTATAGAAGTTCAGATTTTTTATCAAATCATTTGGGTTTGTTCCCAAATGGAATTCAACAAACAAATGAAAGCTATTCTAGAAGGAATGTGTTAAGAGGTTTGCACTTTCAATGGAATAATCCAATGGGCAAGTTAGTGAGAACTATATCTGGTCATATGATTGATTTAATCTTAGATTTAAGAATAGGGTCGCCTACTCAGGGTAAGATTATGGCGTTTAATATGCCCATTGCTGCTCACCAAAATAACACCTATTGGATATGGGTTCCTGAGGGCTGTGCGCATGGCAATTTTTTTATAGAAGATTCTTATATAGAATACTATTGCTCAGCAAGCTATAATGGAGAATGTGAAGCTGGGGTATCGCCTTTTGCAAATGATATAGATTGGAGTATTTGCGACCCTAAATTAAAAAATTTATTTTTTGATTTAAAAGATAGTTTTATTACAACTAGCAAGGATATTAATGGCCATAGTGTTTCAAGTTGGTTAAACACTGCTGATGCAGTTAATTTTAAATTTTAATAATGAAAAAAATATTATTAGCTGGAGGTGCAGGCTATATAGGTACCGAATTAACCAAAAGATTAATGAAACTGGATTATGATATAACAGTTTTAGATGATTTATGGTTTGGTAATAATTTACCAAAAGAAGTTAAATTAATTAAAAAAGATATCTTTCAAGTTTCACATAAAGAATTAATCCAATTTGATACGGTTATATTTCTTGCAGGTGTTTCAAATGACCCTATGGCTGAATTTTGTCCTTCTGAAAATTTTATCCAAAATGCAGCATGCCCTGCTTATTTTTCTTATGAATGTAAACGTGCAGGTGTAAAAAGGTTTATTTATGCCTCTTCCTGTTCAGTATATGGTTATACAGTAGATGAATTGTATGATGAAAACTCCCCTACTACTTGTTCTTTTCCATATGGAATATCTAAACTACAAGGTGAAAATGGAGTGATGCAATTGGCAGATGATCAATTTTCTGTAATATCATTAAGACAAGGTACCGTCTGCGGTTATAGCGATAGAATGAGGTTTGACTTAGTAGTTAATACCATGTTTAAAAATGCATTTCTATTCAATGAAATAACGGTGAATAATCCATCCATATGGAGACCCATTTTCCACATACAAGATGCTTGTTCTGCATACATTAGAGCTATTCAAGCGCCAGAAAATATTTCAGGTATATTTAATGTGGCCTCTGATAATTATACACTTGGGCAAATAGGAGATATTGTAAGTGTTGAAATGTCTAGATTAACCAACAAAGAAGTTAAAGTGCATATCAATGATGTTAAAGATTTCAGAAATTATAAAGTGTCTATACAACATGCAAAATTAACTCTTGGCTTTACACCAATTTACAATGTGAAAGACATCATCAATGATTTATTTCTAAAAGCTGCACATCTTTCAAACTTAGAAGAAGAGAAATATTATAATATTAAAGTTTTTAAAAGCCTAGGTAAATTTTAAAAATTTAATCACCAAGTTCAATGCTCTAGAAGGCAAATAAAAATAAATTAATGAGATTTACTTGGAAAAAGTTAGTGGGAGTATTAATTGTATTGTTTTTTTTCAATAAAGCAATCTCGCAATCTATTCCAGTAGGAACTGTGGGAGATGAATATTTGAGAATATTACAATTGGAAGGGAAGATAGATCCTACAATATCATTTACTAGCAGACCTAATTTTTTGAATTCAAAATTAACTAGAGATAGTTTTTATAAATATTTAGATTCCAATTTAATTGTTCACAAAAGTTTAAAAAATAAATTTTTTGAATTTAGGCCTGTAATGGCACAAATTAGAACTCAGTATAATTCTTTATTACCTTATGGTTGGAATGATGAAGGAATGATAAAAGCAAGGGGAATTCAGTCTTTATCAAGATTTGGCTTATATACTAGAATAGGCCCTTTACATATCCAATATATACCAGAATATGTAAATGCAGAGAATGCTATATTTGATACCAGCGCTGAATACGGCAGACAACCTAGAGGTAGATATTTACATAATTTTTTAGGCCAAACTAGCGCAAGGTTAAATCTAGGTAAGATTTCTGTAGGCTATTCAAATGAAAATTTATTTTGGGGACCAGGTCAATATGGGGCACTTATTATGAGCAATAATGCGCCTGGTTTTTCACACTACACTATTAATACCTTAAGACCCATTAAATCTATTATAGGAAGTTTTGAATTTCAATTGGTAACTGGTAGGTTAGAGCAGGATCCAACTATGCCATTTGAGGCCTATAGCCTTCAGCTTATTGGATGGAATAATCAACCACGCATTTTTAATGGGCTAAACATTGTTTATCAGCCTAAGTTTTTACCCAATTTATTTATAGGTATTAATAGGGCTTATCAATATTCAGAAAATTTAATCGATAAACAAGGAACAGGCTTTGTAAGTAAAT
>JBAXPJ010000107.1:0-7155 GCA_037132335.1 Sediminibacterium sp.
GCTAACCATATATTTTACAATGATTTCATCGGCATTTGTTTGAAAGCGTAATTGCAAACCTGCAGCGTTTCTTGAAAGGTCCCAAACTGGTTTGCGCACTATGGCTTCTGCTTTTGCAGGTAAACGATCATAAAAGTTCTTTACGTCATTGGGCCATGCTTGTCCTTCTAATACTTGCAAAGAATCTTTTGCTGGATTCCAAGTAGTATATTCTTTTATAATTTGAGCGGTACAGAAATTTACAATGCTTAAACTAAAAAAGATGAGTAATAAAATTCGGTTCATATATACATTTTTATATTTCATATTATTATTGGCAATTGTGTTAAGAAATATTTCTTAGGGTAAGTTTCATTTCAATTTAGGGGTATAGATTTTATTTTTTTTGTTTATGCGATCCATCGCAGTTAGGCATTCTTTTAGAAAGTCCACAAGTACAATCGTTGATACCCTTGCCACACATGATTTTTGAAGCATTATTGTTTATTCTTAAAAGCCTTGTTTCAGATTGTTTAGCCGCTGAAAAATAAATTAGGTAACCGCGTTGTCTTCCAGGCGTTAGTGCCTCAAATGCTTTTTTTAATGGAGCATTCTTTTTAAATACATCTTGTAATTCTGTAATGATGATATTTTCTGGCTTTTCTATCTGCTCAAATTTTAATCCTGATACTTCTAATTGTATAGCTTCTTTTACATAGGATTTTATGATGCGCTTCATTTTTTGAATTTCCGATATATCAGAAAAACGAAATTGTCTTCCAGACTGGGTGTGCTCGCCAGCTTTTGTTAGAACCTTATTAGTGTCTTTTAATAATGCGCCATTAAAAAATCCTAGATCACAATGGTCTTTGAATGATTGTATGATAACAATATTGGTATTGTTATAAGTGTAACATGGTTTGCCCCATTTTAGCGCCTCTTCTAATTGGCATCCTAACAAGATGGCCCTTAATAGCATCATTTCATTTTGCCATTTTTTGCTTTTAGATAAGTAAATGTCTATTTCAGGGTTCATATTTAGTAAAGATAATAATGGATAATAAAATACAAATTATTACCCAATACATTCAGATAAAAATTATAGTGTTTTACATTGATATATTCTTTTAATCGAATTGTATATGTTTTTTTGTTTTTCTTATTTTCAATTTTAAGCTTATTTGACCGATTATAATAATAAAAAGCTCAATTCATCTATATTTTGGCCGATTATTAGTGCTTAAATAGTTACTTTGCGGCAATCGCGAAATAAATGTTCAAATTTCTACTTTCAATTTGTTTTATTGGCTTTCTAGCATCTGTTTCGGCACAAGGCATTGTTAAGTCTAAATCGTTAACTGGCAGCATATTGGGGAATGTACTAGATAGTAAATCTGGTAAACCGTTAGCTTTTGCCGGTATTCGTTTGCATGGGCTTAGAGACTCTGCTGTATCTATTAACCTTGTAGCAGATAAAAATGGGGGGTTTGATTTTCAAAAACTAATTCCTGGATTTTACAAATTATCAATAACTATAGTTGGCTATTCTAAAACAGATATTGATAGTATTCATGTATATGCAGACAAACTAGATATTAATTTAGGGGATATTAAACTGAATGAATCGTCTACTGCTTTAAATGAAGTGATTGTTTATTCTGAAAAGCCATTAATTGAAAATAGGGATGGCAAATTAATATTTAATGTTGCAGAGAGTCCGCTGAGTAGTGGGAGCAGCGCTTCTGAAATGCTCCGCAATCTTCCTTTAATGAATGTAAATCCTGATGGGACGCTATTAATGCAAGGGAAAGTGCCGCTTATTTTAATGGATGAAAAGCCGGTTAATTTAAGTGGTCAACAATTAGCCGATTTATTGGAAAGCCTTCCTGCTAATGTTATTGAGAGAGTTGAAATTATGAGCAATCCGCCTCCTGAATATGCAACTTATCCTGGCGGCGTGATTAATATTATTACCAAAAAAGGTAGGGTTGGTATTTATGAAAGGATTGGATTGACTTTTGGGTCCAAAGGAGAGAAAGCTATTTCAGGCAATTTCAATTATCGTAGCAGTAAACTTAATTTAACTTCTAGTATTGGTGTTGGAAACGCAGAGGTAAGAGGAACTTCTTATTCGCATAGACAGAATATTTACAAAGATTCAGTTAACTATTTTTATTCTAATACAGCTTTTGTTAATCGCAATACGTATCCTAATATGCGCATTCAGGCCGATTATGATTTTAATAAAAAAAGTTCTGCAAGTATTGTGTATCAGGGTAATTTGAATTATTACAATAATCATTCAGATATTATTTCATCTAATCTTGATAGTAATTTTCGTGTATACAAAGGAAGCACTCGAACAAATCAATACGATGGGGATGGTTATAGTCATGCTTTTTCAGGTTCTTATCAATGGAAGGGAAAAAATCCAGTAGAAAAACTACAACTATGGACTGGCTTAAGTTTTAGTAAAAACAATAACGACAGAGATTTCTATCAACAATTTCTTCAATCTAATTTTTTACCTACCGGATTAGATTCAACTCAAGTACAGCTTACAGATAATTATATTCGCTCATTTTATTTTAATAGTAATTATAATAAGCCATTAAACGATTCGGGTACCGTCTTTTTATCTACAGGTGCTTCTTATGCAAACAACACATATCATAATATTTTAAGTACAAGTTATTTGCGTAAGGTGGATAGTACTTATATAGGGAATGATTTGCTTAGTAATAATTTCTATTTTCATCAATCAATTATTACACTACGTGCAGCATTAGTAGTGAGTTTGCCTTTACACTGGAGGATTATTTCTGGTATTCAGGCCGAGCAAACCTTATCTGATTTTCAATTTATAAAAGGAAATTCTGCAGATGCGAATAATGCTTATTTGCGATTCTTGCCAAATATTACATTACGTAAAGAGTTTAATAAGGAGTTTAATATTTCATGGGTGTATAGAGCAACTATTCGTAGGCCAGGTATTATAGAACTCAATCCTAATATAGATTACAGCGATCCTTATAATATTCGATTTGGTAATCCAACTATTACGCCTACACTAACCGATAATTATGATATTAATCTTGCGTATGTTAAAACTAAATTCAACATTAATGCTAATGTTGGGTACAACCATATTAAGAATGTATTTAATTCTATTCGAACATTAATTGACAATGGAAAAACACAAACCACGTATCAGAACATTTCTGATCAGGATGAATTTTCTGGAAGCGTATGGACGGGTATTACTGTAACAAGAAAGTTTAGATTGAATATTAGTGGTGGCTATATCTATTATAAATACAGCGATAGAGAAAAATTATTGTACCATTATATAGATGGTGCAACAGAATACGCAACACTGAATTACTCATATACCCCTAATAATTTAACCATAATAGAAGCAAATAATCGATATGGCAGTTATGTTAATCCGCAAGGCAAAAGTCATAGTAATATTAATATGAGTATTAGTGCGATGCACAAGTTTATGAATAAAAGATTAATTGTATCAATTGCAGCCATTGATCCTTTTGGATTGCAGAAGTATGATGGGTATTCAGTTGGCACTAATTTTAAAATTGAAAGCCATAGTGAGAGTAATACACAAAACTTTCGTTTGTCTGCAAGTTATCAGATTAGTAAAACAATGATTAAAAGTAAACTCGATAACAAACAGAAAAAAGAAGCACTGGATAAGTTAAGTCAAAAATAGACTTCAGCATCAACTTAGTTAAACTCCTGATAAAATAATAAAAACAGCAGACTTTTCTTAAAAGTCTGCTGTTTTTATTATTTCTTTTCATTTAGAATTTTAATCCTACAGTAACCCCATAAGTTTTTGGATTGCCTAAATGTGCTGCACCAAAATCATAAGCGTAATTCACATAATTTTTATCGGCTAAATTGCGTCCCCAAAATTTCACTGACCATTTACTCATGTATAACGAAATACTACTGTTGAATAAACTATAAGATGGTTGACAAAGTTTGTTTGCAAGGTCGAAATACTGTTCGCCTATATAGCGCCACTCTCCACGAATACTTGCTTTAATTTGTTGTTTTTTACACAATACAAACCCGTATTGAGCAGCTAAATTTGAATTAATATCCGGGGTGAAAATTTGTTTGTTTCCCGCAAGGTTTACTACTGCGCCATTTTGGGCAAGTTTCAATGTTTGATAGCTTGCATTCGTGTATCCAAAATTATAATCGATTTCAAAATTATTCCAAATGCTACGTGTTTCTAATTCAATTCCTTTGCTAGTTAAACTACCTGTGTTTTTGGTGATAGTTATAGCATCGGGCATTACCAAGGTAGGTACTTGTGCATCACTAACTGTGGTATAAAATGCAGTAATATTTAGCATCAAGCGATTGTTGTAAAACATGTTTTTTATACCAAGTTCAAAATTGTTGCTATACTCTGGTTGGTAAATATACATCGCTGGTTGAGAAGGGTCGGATGATAATTGTGTTAACCCTCCTGCACGAAATCCTTTACTATAATTTGCAAACAATAAATTATTTTCTAATAGTTGGTAGCTAAGCGCCAATTTAGGAGATACTGCATGGAAGTTGGCATTTGCTGAAGTATCTGAACGAAAGTTAAATATGGGATTGGGATTTGGATCTTTTTGGTATTCACCAAGAATTGATTGGTTCTTATGTTCTAAATCGTATCGGAGTCCTGCAGTTAACTCAAGCTTTGATGCCAAAACGTAAACGCCTTGCGCATATGCTGCAAGACCATCAGTGACTGCTTTTGTACTCGTAATCATTGAGAAGTTAATACTAGGAGAGCCAACAAAGGCGGCATCTTTTCCAAAACGGGTGGCCTGTTTGTTTGGATTGTTTTGGTGGAAAAAGTAAGTACCTGCCATCCACCTAAATTTTGCTTTATTGTTTGCTGAATTTAATTTGAATTCTTGTGTAAAGACTTTTACATTATTCCAATCCTTCCCATAATTATTTATAATGGTGATACCATCAATAGGAGAGAAATCCCCATCAATAGGTGTATTATAATAACGGTAGTTCGATTGGTAGGCAGTTTGCGAATTGAAATTTATTTTTTTGCCTAAATGGTTTGCAGATATTGAGGCATTAAGTGTATTGTCAATTAATTGCGTAATTGCATTTTGGCTTAATTTAAATGGATTGTTCAATGCTTTTGCAATACCCATTACAAGTGGAAATGTTCCGTCATTGGTATTGTTATTGTGCTTAACATTTAGTGTAATGTTCCAATCATTTGTAGGTAAATATTTTAGATAAAAATTTCCAACAACACTTGATTGTTTATCGAATGGTGTATTATTAAATGTATTGGTGTAAAAGCCATTAGATTGATCAAGCATATAAGCTGCACCAAAATATAATTTATTTTTAACCAATGGAACATTTACACCTGCAGAATATCTTTGTAACCCAGCACTGCCAATAGTAGTTTCTGCAAATCCATTTGTTTTATTCTCTGACTTTTTTGTAATGATATTAATTACTCCTGCAGTTGCATTACGACCATACAAACTTCCTTGTGCTCCTCTAAGTACTTCAATACGTTCTACGTCAAATAACTGTGCTATATAAGTATCTAAACTAAATTGGTTTACACCATCTATATAGGTAGCCATTGCAGGATCGTATGACGTGGTTGAAATACCTCTTAATGAGATGACATTTCTTTTATCGCCTGGATCTGCAGCATACATATTTGGCACTATCGCACTAATATCTTTGCTATTCCATAATTGATAATCGGCTACTTGTTTTGCAGAAATACTTGTTACAGAAAGAGGAATGGCTTGTAATAGTTCCGCTGTTTTTTGAGCAGTTACTGTTACAGGGTCTAAAATTTTAGGTGTATTTTGAAAATTAGTACTTTGAGTTGCTTTGTTTTTTTTGCCACTTGTGTCTAATGCATTGGTAGTTAATGCAGTACGTTGTTGAGAAAACAAACCAATTGAAATAGCGATCAGGAATAGCAAAAAAAATGATTTTTTCATAGCAGTAATTGGATAGATTGATTGGATAAAATTGATATTCTTTTAGCAAGAAAATTATTAAAAATTATTGCAAAAAAATTACATCCTTTTAAATCAAAGTTGGTTTATTTTATTCAAACAAAACACAATATTTTCAAAAATTTAAATCTAAAATTTTAGCAAAAAAGTATTGCGAATTTTTGTTTACAATTTTTGTGATCTTTTTTTAAATAATTTCAAAATTAACAATACAACGATTGTAAGCCATCCTATTGGATATGGCAATATTAATAAGCCATACCACAATGATAAAGTTGAACTTCCGCCAAATCCTCCTATGGATGAAATGTAGAAGATAAAAACAACGCCAATTGCAATTAAAATACTAGCAATTAAATAGATTTTCCAAGTTGGTTTTTTATCAATAAAACCTAGTGCGGTTAATAAAATGGATCCTGCAATTATTAAAACGGAACCTTCTAATGGATCTATGGTTCCTATAATAAATAAGGCCAAAGCAACCACCAGTAGTATCCTTTTCCAGTTGTTTTTGATAAATTTATTCATATACTTTTTATAAAACTAAACGTAAATAAAGTTAGTTACAATGATATTTATCAGAAACTGGTAAGTAGTTATCTGATTCAAATATAGGCCTAATTAGTATTGTAAAGTATATTAAAAGTTACAAAATGTAAAATATACTATACATTTGATTGAAATTATTGCTATGAAACCATTATTATTGCCTAATCGGTTGAAAAATATTGGCTGGATTTTACTCCTTCCTTCATTTGTTGCTGGGTTGGTATTTATTGTTTTTGAATATAAGTTGCCGATGGATCCTACAATCAATGTATTTGGATTTTTTGGTGAAGCTATTTTAAGCAGTAAATTAGAACAGCAGTTTAGGGTTAGTTCAGTTGATCTAATTCAAAATTTAATTGGGATATGTTTTTTAATTGGAGGTATATTAGTGATGTTCTCTAAAGAAAAACAAGAAGATGAATTTATTAACCAGTTAAGATTGAATGCACTTCAATGGTCTGTTTTTATTAATTATAGTTTATTACTCTTTTGTTTTTTATTGGTTCATGGGCTTGCTTTTTTAAATGTTATGGTTTATAATATGTTTACGATCATAGTGATTTATATTTTACGTTTTCAGTACTTA
>JBAXPJ010000108.1:0-7146 GCA_037132335.1 Sediminibacterium sp.
TCTAAAAGGGTGGCAGAAATTTATGTACAAGGGCTTTCGTCTAATACAGCCAATCATACTAAATTTATCACCACACGTTTTGGAAATGTATTAGGGTCTAATGGATCTGTTATTAACCATTTTAAAGAACAAATTGAAAATGGTGGTCCTGTTACGGTAACGCATCCTAATATTACCCGATATTTTATGACCATTCCAGAAGCCTGCCAATTGGTATTAGAAGCAGGTAGCATGGGCAATGGCGGTGAAATATTTGTGTTTGATATGGGTGAGCCAGTTGCCATTAATGACCTTGCTAAAAAAATGATTCGTTTGTACGGATTGATTCCAAATATTGATATTAATATTACGTTTACAGGTCTTCGTCCGGGCGAAAAATTGTACGAAGAATTATTGAACGATGCCGAAAACGTTCAAAAAACCTACCACGAAAAAATCATGATTGCCAAAGTGCGCTCTGTAGTGCATAGCGAAATTAATGATGCGTATAACCATTTTGTAGAAATGGTGAATCAACCCGATAAAGAATTGCTATTGGTTGCTAAAATGAAAGAACTCGTTCCAGAATTTATTAGCAATAACAGTGTGTACGAATCCCTCGACCAAATGGGTAAAGTGGTTAATTTGTAAACATATTTCTTACATTTGTTGGAATGCTGCAGTCCACCGTTAATGTAATCAATCATTCTAATAACCCATTACCCGAATATGCTACTAGCGGTTCGTCTGGAATGGATATTAGGGCTTATTTAGAAGCTCCTATAGAAATTCAGCCCTTAGAAAGGGTTTTGGTGCCCACCGGATTATTTATTGAACTTCCCCATGGAACAGAAGTGCAAATACGCCCTCGCAGCGGATTAGCCATTAAACAAGGCATCACCTGCTTAAATTCTCCTGGCACAATTGATGCCGATTATCGCGGAGAAATAAAAGTGATTTTAATTAACTTATCTAATACATTACAAATAATATCTTCAGGCGATAGAATTGCTCAAATGGTATTTCAACAAGTAAGCGCCATTGAGTGGAACCCAGTAGTAAGTATCAACGAAACCCAACGCGGTTCTGGCGGATTCGGTCACACTGGTAAACAATAATAGCTATGCAAAAATTAGTAAAAATCGTATTGGTCTTTTTGGTAATAACTAGTGCGTGCAAATCGGTTAAAAAAGTTCAAATTATTGAAACGCAAATCTTTAAAAAAGATACAGCGCAAACCGTTGTTATTAGTGAAGCGCCAAAAGTTGATTCTGCTAAAATTGTAAAAGACATCATGACTAAATTAGTAAAACGAAAAATTGATTTTACTAGTTTTAATGCTAAAATTAATGTAGACTACGAAACTGCCGAGAATACACAAAAAATGACCGCTTATGTTAGTTTAAAAAAAGACAGTGCCTTGTTTGTAAAAATTGCGGTATCGCCTTACGGGGTGGTTGAAAATATTTATGTAAACAAAGACAGTGTGATTTTAATTCGTACCAAGGGCGAAAAATCAATTCAATATAGCGCTATTAGTTACTTACAAGAAACCACCAATATTCCGTTTGATTTTTCTACACTGCAAGATATTTTAGTGGGCAACCCTATTTTTTTAGACAGCAATATCGTGTCTTATAAATCAAATTCAACACAATTATTGGTTTACTTGGTTGGTAATCTATTTAAAAATTTAGTAACACTCGATAATACTGATTATAAAGTGATGCATAGTAAATTAGATGATGTAGATGAAAATCGCAACCGCACTTGCGATATTACCTTGAGTAATTATTTGCCAGTTAACGGGAATCAGTTTGCAACCTATAGAACCATTTCTGTTTCCGAAAAATCTAAGCTAGATATTAGCCTCGATTTTAAACAATACGATTTTAATAATCCCTTGCAGTATCGTTTTGCAATTCCTACTAATTACAAACCTAAAAAACCTGTAGAAAAAAAACCAGTGGCCAAAAAAACGGCTTCCAAAAAATAGTATTTCTGTTTAATGAAAAATAAATATTTGCGCATGTTTAAAAGGGTTTTTTTGATTGGATTTTTTATTGCTGGGTTGCTGGCTAATAGTTACGCGCAACAGGGCTCTCGTGAAGACCTTCAAAAAAAAGAAAAGGATTTATTAAAAGAATTGGCCGACTTAAACAATATGTTGACCCAAACGCAAAAAACAAAAAAACTTTCTTTAAATCAATTAGCGCTTATTAAAAAAAAGATCCACCAGCGCGAAGATTTGGTAAATACTATTAGCAAACAAGTACACCAATTAGACGAAACTATTTTTAACAACGAAAGAGATATTTATAGACTCGGTAAAGAGTTAGATACCCTTAAATTAAAATACGCTAAAAGTATTGTGTTTGCTTACAAAAACAGAAGTAGTTACGAGTACTTAAACTTTTTATTTTCGGCTAATGATTTTAATGATGCTGTTAAAAGAATTACTTACCTAAAAAGTTATCGTCAAAATAGAGAAACACAAGTAAGTACTATTTTAAAATCCGAAGATTTATTAAAAGATAAAATTGGCACGCTTAGCAACAATAAAAAAGAAATGGGTAAAACTTTGGTTAAACAAAGTGAGCAATTAAAAGACCTACAACAAGATAAAAAAGAGCAAGATCAAATTGTATCGCAATTAAAATTGAAAGAGCGTGAAATTGGTCAGCAAATTCGCGATAAAGAAAAGCAGCGTCAAAAAATGCAACAAGCTGTTATGGCTATTATTCGTCGTGAAACCGAAGAGGCCGATCGTCGTGCAAAAATTGCCAAACAAAAAGCAATTGATGACGATAAGAAAAAACAAGCTACTACTAAAGCACCTGCTGCCGCTACAGACAATTCGGTTAAAACCACAGCACCTAATACCCGCCCTAAATTAAGCGGTGAATCTGTTACGGGTGTTGCTGCCCCTTCTAAAGAATCTGATAGAACTTATACAGCACTTGAATCTACACCTGCTGGTAGAGAAACTAGCATTAAATTCGAAAATAATAAAGGCCGTTTACCTTGGCCTGTTGATGCTGGTATGGTGACCATTCGTTTTGGTACGGAGAATATGCCGGGTACTAAATTGATGCAAAAAAGTGATGGGGTTGAAATTGCTTTGGCACCGGGAACCGCTGTTAAAAGTGTGGCTGATGGTAGCATTTCTTATGCTGGTGATATTGGGGGTGAGCAAGTTGTTTTTGTTAGGCATGGTAAATATTTTACTAGTTATAGTCATTTGTCTTCTATTAATGTATCGGTGGGGCAAGAGGTGAAAGCGGGGTCTGTGCTTGGGAAATCGGGCAATGGGCTTGATGGTGAAGGTGCCGTGCTTTTCATGGTCAACAACGAAAAAGGTACGCCCCTAAATCCCGAATCATGGCTCAAACCCCGTCGGTGACCGCTCCCTTCTAAATAATTTTTTCTGGGCTGCATTGGCCGCTGCCAAATTAAATTGCTGCGCATTTAATTTGGCTGGCTGCGCTGCGCTGGCCACCGCACCCAATGATGCCCTGAAAAAATTATTTAGAATGGTCGCTAGATTCCCCTCCTTACGGGTATCATTACTATTGGGTGATTTGTGTCAGCGTTGCTTCGCTCGCTGGGGTGTGCCTGCGGCACGGGTAGGGGATTGTGCCTGCGGCACGCTTAGGAAATCTTGCCTGCGGCACGTTTAGGAAATCTTGCCTGCGGCACGTTTAGGAAATCTTGCCTGCGGCACGTTTAGGAAATCTTGCCTGCGGCAATTTTTAGAAAGATCAATTTATGAAATAGGTTTAAAATTAAATATTAGCAACTGGTTTTCCTTGCATGCTTTCATTCACCAAATGGCTTAAGAATTCTACAAAAGGCAAAATATTTAAATGCACGCTGGCCTCCTCTAATGATTTCATATATCTACTCCTTTGTTGAACCGGTATCACTGTCCATATATTTTTTTGCATACCTGGAGTAGGTGGGAATTTTTCAATGATGAATTTTCTAAAATTAGACCAGATTATTTTTACCTGTAGTAAAATAATAATATCATGTTGTACTTAAATTATAATATCCTGCTAATATTGGTAAATAAATATCAAATACAGTGGTTAAAACTGTAGTTATTTTCTATTGATGAAACGAAAATTTGCCAAAATTGGAAGTAAAACAGCGCCAAAGTTGGAAGTAAAATAGCGCCAAAGTCGGTAATTATGCGTACATTTACTCAGTAAAATTAGCAAAAATGAGTAAAAAGCCCTATCTATCAAGGCTGTGCGATGCTGAATTAAAGCTAGCACTACAATCATCGGGTGCGGTACTTATAGAAGGTGCAAAATGGTGTGGGAAAACTAGCACTGCAAGTAATGCTGCTGAAAGTATGGTATTTATGCAAGATCCAGACAATGCTAGTTCCTATCATGCAATGGCTGACACAAAACCTTCTTTGCTTCTTAAAGGTGCAACACCAAGGCTTATAGATGAATGGCAGGTAGCTCCAATTTTATGGGATGCTGTTAGATTTGAAGTAGATCAAAGAACAGCACTAGGACAGTTTATTTTAACAGGCTCTGCAGTTCCTCCTGAAAATGAAACAGCCCATACTGGAACAGGTCGTATAGCTCGATTAAAGATGCGACCAATGAGCTTGTATGAATCCAAAGAGTCAAGCGGTCAAATTTCATTACGTGCATTATTTGAAGGGAATCAGGTAGATGATGGATCAATATCTGAATTAACTATTGAAAAAATCGCATATGTTTTATGCCGTGGTGGATGGCCAGCAAGTATTGCCCTTAATGGTTTACCTAGTTTACGGATGGCAATGGACTATGTTGAAGCGATTATTAATCAGGATGTATCTCGGGTGGATGGGGTAGAAAAAAATCCGGAAAGAGTGCGATTATTACTTCGTTCATTAGCGCGCAATATTGCTACTACTGCTACTTATCAAACAATAAAAGAAGATATCGAAGCAACTGACATAAGTATCTCAGATAAAACAATTAGTACATATATCAATGCGATGCGAAGAATTTTTGTGGTAGAAGACTTGCCAGCCTGGGCGCCATCATTACGTTCAAAGACGGCCATTAGAACTACTGAAAAAAGACATTTTGTAGACCCCTCTATAGCAACAGCTGTTATGCGCATAAATCCAGAAGGTGTTCTAAATGACTTCGCCTATTTTGGTTTTTTATTTGAATCATTGTGCACACGTGATATTCGAATTTATGCACAAGCAAATGATGGAAATGTATTTCATTATCGAGATAAAAATGGATTAGAGGCTGATTTAATTGTTCGACTCTATGATGGGCGATGGGCTGCTATTGAAGTAAAACTAGGAAATAAAGAAATTGAAGATGCTGCCAAAAATTTATTGTCACTGAAAGAAAAAATTAATGAAGAAAAGATGGGGAAGGCAGCTTTTTTGATGATTATCACTGGAGGCCAATATGCCTTCCAACGCAAAGATGGAATATGGGTGGTACCCATTGGATGCTTAAAGGATTAATGGTAAGTTCAAGTAATAAGTGCAAATTTTTAGCGGTTCTATAAAATTGAGTATCTTACTTTTAAATATCAATTCATGAGTCAGTATATACTTTCTTTCGATCAAGGGACTACTAGTAGCAGGGCTATTATTTTTAATAAAAAAGGTGAGATTGTGGCGGTGGCACAGAAGGAATTTACTCAAATTTTTCCGGAGCCAGGGTTGGTGGAACATGATGCAAATGAAATTTGGAGTACGCAGTTAGGTGTGGCTGCGGAAGTAATTAGTAAGGCCAATTTATCTGTTGCCGATATTGCTGCTATTGGCATTACCAATCAAAGAGAAACTACAGTTGTTTGGGATCGAGCATCGGGGCAACCTATCCATAATGCGATTGTTTGGCAAGATAGAAGAACCGCTAGTTATTGCGATGAGTTGAGGGCTGGTGGCGAGCATACAAAAATTCAAGAAAAAACAGGGCTAATTTTAGACGCGTATTTTTCTGCTACCAAAGTAAAATGGATTTTAGACCATACGCCTGGGGCGCGCGAAAAAGCGGCTAAGGGAGAACTTTGTTTTGGTACCGTCGACTCTTGGTTGGTGTATAAATTAACCAATGGTCAAGTACATGTGACCGATGTGTCTAATGCTTCTCGTACGATGCTTTTTAATATTCATTCGCTCGAGTGGGATACTGATTTGTTAGAGTTATTTAATGTGCCGGCGGCGATGCTTCCTACTGTAAAAAGTAGTAGTGAAATTTATGGTCACACACAAAATATTTTAAATGCACATAATATTCCAATTGCAGGTATTGCTGGCGACCAACAAGCTGCTTTGTTTGGGCAAATGTGTACACAACCTGGTATGGTTAAAAATACTTATGGCACAGGCTGTTTTATGCTGATGAATACAGGACAAAAAGCAGTGCCGTCTACCAATCAATTACTAACTACTATTGCCTGGCAAATTAATGGGGTGACAAGTTATGCATTAGAAGGAAGTGTGTTTATTGCAGGTGCGGTGGTGCAATGGTTACGCGATGGATTAAAAATTATTCGTACGGCATCGGAAGTAGAAAAATTGGCTTTAGAAGTTGCAGATAGTGGGGGTGTTTATGTGGTGCCGGCTTTTGCAGGACTCGGTGCGCCTTATTGGAACCAACATGCTAGAGGAACTATTGTTGGAATTACCCGCGGAACAACAGGTGCGCATTTTGCACGCGCAGCCCTTGATAGCATTGCTTATCAAACAATGGATGTATTAAAAGCCATGGAAGCCGATTCGGGAATTTCAATTAAAGAACTTCGGGTTGATGGCGGTGCTACGGCTAATAATACCTTAATGCAATTTCAGAGTGATATGCTAAACACCAAAGTGGTTCGTCCGGTGGTGGTGGAAACTACGGCCATTGGGGCAGCTTATTTGGCAGGATTGGCTGTAGGATTTTGGAGTAGTTTAGAAGAAATTCAAGCTCAATGGCAAATGGAAACTATTTTCAGCCCAACCATGAGCGAGACAAATAGAATAGAACGTGCCGAGGGTTGGAAAAAAGCCATTGGGGCAGCTATTAGTTGGACTGAATAATAAATTAATCAAATGAAGTTAGGCTAGAGAAATGCTTATTTTTTAAAATAAGCATTTTGCCAATATCTCGTCTGATTCCTATTAAAAGACAATAAATTCCCCTA
>JBAXPJ010000109.1:0-7111 GCA_037132335.1 Sediminibacterium sp.
GCTCTTTCGCTAATGGTAGGATTTAACAAGAACTCATTAATCGTACTAAGTGCTGCTTCAAATTGGCCAGAACCCGCTTGGTTAATGGAGTAGGGCAGTTTATAAAACTTAAAATAACTAGTGTCTTTGCCTTTTGCTTTTTCATATAACAATACGGCTTCATGGTATTGTTTTAATTGTCCGTATGCGGCAGCAAGAGATAAATAAGCATCCATATAATTGGTGTCAATTAAAATAGTTGCTTGTAAAATTGGAATAGCTGATTTAATCTCGCCGTCTTGTAAAAAAGTGATTGCCTGTTCGTATTTGCTAATAGCCTTGGCCTTAATTTTTTCTGGTTGATAATTTTGTGCAACAATTACACTCGAATAAAAAATAATTGAAAAAAAGATAATTTGCTTCATACGAAAATTGATGAAGTAAGTTCGCAAAATTCAGCAAACTTGAATGTTAAAATTTAAGGAACGTTGATGTATTTGTGAATTTGCAAACACAAAGACCATTTTGGATTGGCCTGAATATATGCAACAATCATTGGAGTAATTTCTGCCGCTTTATCCCATTCAGGTTGTAGATATAATTTGCAATTTTCATTAACATCTTTAGCATATGTTTCTGCCCATTCAAAATCGTGTTTATTAAACACCACTACTTTTAATTCATTTGCTAATGGAACAATAGCTGGCAGAGGTGCTTTAAATTTTTTTGGAGACAAACAAATCCAATTCCAATTGCCAGATAATTTAGATGAACCAGATGTTTCAATATTTGTTTCGAAACCCAATTGCTGCAAGGCTTTCGTTAATGCATCTAACTCATGCATTAATGGTTCTCCACCGGTAATCACTGCTAATCTTCCAGGATATTTTAAGGCCTCTTCAACAATTTTTTCGATAGTTATTTTAGGGTGTTTATCTGCATCCCAACTATCTTTCACATCGCACCAAACGCAACCAACATCACATCCTCCTAACCTAATAAAATAGGCAGCCCTTCCTTGGTAATAGCCTTCACCTTGTAGGGTGTAAAAAGCCTCCATCACCGGCAAACTAATTGAGTTGGGTGTTATCATATTTAAATCAGTATCAAAAAAATTAAACGCCTGTATTTGTTTTGTAGGCTTGCAAAGTATTTTTCAATAATCCGGCAATAGTCATCAAACCTACACCGCCTGGTACCGGCGTAATAGCACTTGTTTTAGGAGCAACTTCGTTATAGTCTACATCGCCTTTGATTCTAAAACCTTTTTTTGCTGTATCATCAGCTACACGGGTAATACCTACATCAATCACAATGGCACCAGGTTTTACCATATCTGCTTTCACAAATTCAGGTTTGCCAAGTGCGGCTACTAAAATATCGGCCTGTAAACAAATCTCTTTTAAATTAGGTGTATGAGAATGGCAAATAGTAACGGTACAATTGCCATAAGGAATATTACTGCTTAATAAAATACTCATTGGTCTGCCAACAATATTGCTTCGTCCAATAACTACTGCATGTTTTCCTTTGGTCTCTAGTTTAAAAAACTCCAACATCATCATAATGCCATAAGGAGTGGCAGGAATAAAACTAGGCAATCCTTGCATGAGTTTTCCTGCACTAGACGGATGAAAACCATCAACATCCTTGCTCGGATCAATTGCTTCAATCACTTTTTGTTCACTAATCTGCTTAGGCAAAGGCAATTGAACCAATATGCCGTCTACTGAATCGTCTGCATTGAGTTCAGCAATTTTTTGCAAAACACTAGCTTCATCAATCGTTTCGTCAAAACGAACAAGCAATGAAGTAAACCCAATTTCTTCGCAGTTTTTTACTTTAGAAGCCACATAGGTTTCACTCGCACCATTAGACCCTACCAAAATAGCCGCTAATTGAGGGGCTCTTTTACCTGATTTTAGCAAATTCTCGGTTTCTGCTTTCAGGGTTTCCTTAACTGCAGCAGCTACTAATTTTCCATCTAGTATTAACATTTGGCAAAAATATTCGAAATGTTTTTTTTATTGCGATATTTTTTCAAATAGATATTTTTTTAATATGATTAACAATGCTAAGTAACATGTACTTATTAAATAATTGCTAACCCCATAATTAATTATTGTAAATCAATTATTTACACATATAAAAATAATAAATTAACATTTTCTTTTATTCTATGCAGCATTTAACACTAGTTATTAGTCTTTAAAATGTTGACGGAACTCACAAAAAACTTGAAAAAGTCTATGTTAGTTTTTTGTTAACATTTAAGAGTTACCCTATATTCGCATTTTAAAGGTTTACACTAAAACTAAAAACATGAAGAAAATTGTATCTTTTTTTACATTGTTGCTGCTAGGCCTCAGCTTAGTTGCATCGGCACAAGCCCAAGATGGCAGTGTCAAAGGGAAAATAACTGATCCTAGTTCTAACCCCCTTGAAAGTGTAACAATCAGCATTAAAGGAAAAGCTGGTAAAGCAGTTGTTACCAATGCTCGTGGTGAATTTGAAATCAAGGCTAAGTCCGGTGATGTCATTCAAATCAGCTCTGTAGGCTTTAAATCTGAAGAGGTTAAAGTCAATAACATCAACGCTAAAATTAACGTTACGCTTAAAGAAGCAGTTAATCAAATGGATGAAGTTATTGTAACTGCGGGTGGTATTAAAACCAAAAGAAAAGAAATTGGTACAACTGGTACTATAATTAAAGCCGAAAATTTAGTTGCAGGTAAAGCAGTTAACATTGCTGGTGGCTTGCAAGGTAAAGTTGCAGGTTTACAAATTAACGCTACCAATGGTGGTGTTAACCCTAGTTTCCGTATTGTACTTCGTGGTCAACGTTCATTAACTGGTAACAACCAGGCTTTGATCGTTTTAGATAACGTAATTGTTCCTAGTGAAGTTTTAGGTAATCTAAACCCAGAAGACGTTGCTGATGTTAACGTTCTAAACGGTGCTGGTGCTGCTGCCCTTTATGGATCATCTGCATCTAACGGTGCGATTATCGTTACTACTAAAAAAGGTAAAAAAGGAACTAACGCTGTAACTGTTTCTCAAACAATGATGGCAGAACATGCTGCATTCTTCCCTAAGTTCCAAATGAAATTTGGTTCAGGTGGTGGAGCTTATGGTTATAATGATCCATTCGCTTATTATGAGAACCAATCTTATGGACCAGCTTTTGATGGTACTATGAGAGTTCTTGGTGCTAAATTAGAAGATGGCTCACAAGATTCTACTTGCTATTGCGCTACTTCTGGTCACTCAGATTTCTGGGAAACTGGTATGACTAAGCAAACTGACTTTTCTGTAAGCGGTGGAGACGATAATTCTACCTTCTACATGGCTGGTCAATATGCCGATATTACTGGTACAACTCCTGGTGATAAATACAATAGAACTACTTTCAGATTAAATGGTACAAGAAAAGTTGGTAATAAAATCAACGTTTCTTATAATACCAATTATACGCAAAATAGATATGATATCACTACTGCTACTGGTAGCGTTTATGATAATATGTTGAACATGCCTAATAACGTTGAAGTAACAAGATATAAAGACTTTATCAATAACAAATTTGCAACATTCAACGATTTCTACAATCCTTGGTATGTAAACCCTTATTGGCAAGCTGCTGCTTACCGTTCTGGTGTTAGAAACGATTATTTGGTTGCTAACTTCGAAATTAAGTACAGTCCTATTAAAGGTTTAGATTTAGTTGCTCGTCAAGGTTTAACTACTAGAAACGCTTCTAATAAAGACTTTAATGCTGCTTACAAATACACTGCTTACCGCAAAACAACTGAGTCTTTCGGTAAAAGTGATGTAACTGCAAACGTTTCTGACGGATCTTCTTATTCTACTAACTTATTGTCTGATGTATATTCTCAATACCAAACCAAATACAAAGACTTTACTGCCAATGTAATTGCTGGTGGACAGTTTAGACAAGATCAAGCAAAAAGCATGGGTGTATCTGGTGCTGGTTTAGTTGTTCCAAATTTATTTAACGTAGCTAATGGTGTTGGTACACCAGGTGCTTCTGAAAGTAACTCATTGGTTCGCCAATTTGGTTTCTATGCCGATGCGCGTTTTGGTTACAAAGGATATGCATTCTTACACGCTACTGGTCGTCGTGACTGGGTATCTATCTTAGATCCTGAGCACAACACATTCTTCTACCCAGCTGTCGATGTATCTTTCATTGCTAGTGATGCAATTGCTGCTATTAAAAACAGCAAAACCATCAACTATTTGAAAGTACGTGCTGGTTGGTCTAAAGTAGGTCAAGCGAACTTAGGTGCTTATGCATTGAAACCAACATTTGGTTCAACTGCTTATGGATTCCCTTATGGAACCCTACCTGGTTACACTGTAGGAAACTCATTAGTATCTAATAGTTTGAAGCCTGAAATCACTTCAGGTTATGAAGTTGGTTTTGATATGAGTTTATTCAAAGACAAAATCACTAGTTCAATCACTTATTTTAGTACAATTACAGATGACCAAACAGTAAGTACCTCGGTATCTACAACAACTGGTTTTACTGCAATGACTACTAATACTGGTCAAACATATAGCAAAGGTTTAGAAGCTACTTTACACGTAACTCCAATAGACCAACCAAATGGTTTAAGAGTAACAATAGGTGGTAACTATACTTACCTTGATAATAAAGTAAACTTCATTAGTGCTGCATTACCACGTTTATCTTTGGCTGCTTATGGAGATGGAACTGGTTCTTATGCAGTTGCTGGTCAAAGTTTCCCAATGATTATGGGATTTGATTACAAGCGTGATGCTGATGGTCGTGTAATTGTAAATTCAGTTACAGGTATTCCTACTAAATCAGATACGATTTCTTATTTAGGTGGTGCTAACCCAGTGCATAAATTAGGTTTAGACGGATCTATTGAGTACAAGAAATTCAGATTGTCTATTACTTTAGAATATCGTGGTGGTTACTCAGCTTACCAATCAATGGGTTCTAACCTAGACTGGTCTGGTACTTCTTGGAGAACAGCTATTTACGACAGAAAAAGCTTTATATTCCCGAACTCTTCTTATTGGGATGGAACTAAATATGTTGCCAACACCGCAATTTCAATTGGAAACGGTAATGGTAACAATGGTTACTGGACTGATGGTATCAACAGAGGTACTTCAACTAACTATATGACTTCTGGAGATTTCTGGAAAGTAAGAGAAGTTGCATTGTCTTATGATTTACCAACTTCTGTTATTGGAAACAAAATATTTAAAGGCGTAACTGTTTCAGTACAAGGCAGAAACTTGTTTGTATTCATGGCTAAGGATAACTATTATTCTGATCCTGAGTATAGCGATGCTGGTAGTGGTAGTAATGGTATGGGATTAACTGGTATGCAGTCTCCTCCATCACGTTTCTATGGTGCAAGCATTAAATTTAAATTTTAATTAATCCAACTAAATCTTACCAAATGTCTATGTTATCAAAAGGTTTGGTTAACCATAAAATTTTTAATATGAAAAAGATCAACGCGATTCTTTTTGCAGGCCTTGCACTGATGGCGGTTTCCTGTAAAAAATACCTTGATGTAAATACGAACCCAAATAGTGCTACGTCAACAACTCCCGAATTAATTTTACCTCAGGCCTTAGTTGGTACTGCTAGTAATTTAAACGGATTCAATTCTTATGGTGCGCAATTAGGCGGTTATGCCGCTAATGCCGGTGGATACGGTGGATTTGGAACTTCCATTTCTTACAATTTCACTTCTGCCGATCAGTCTGGTCGTTGGAGCGCTACTTACGATAATTTAGAAGATTATCAATACATCCTCAACTTTACAAAAGGCCAACCAGTATTTAGTTATTTTGCTGGTGTTGCACAAATTATGCGTGTAATTGGTTTTCAATTGTTAGTTGATGCTTATAATGATGTTCCTTATACAGATGCATTAAAAGGATCCGATAACTTAACCCCTGCTTATACAGATGGTAAAACCATTTATAAAAGTTTGGCTACAGAATTAGATAGTGCTATTGCTAAAATTAATGTTGGTGCTGCTTTCCCTGGTGTTACTCCATTAGGCGCTGCTGACGTAGTTTTTGCTGGAAATATGACCAAATGGAAACAATTGGCTAACACTATCAAATTGCGTTTAATTGTAAGAGGTAAAGCTTCTGGTGTTGCTTTTGCAAACACTACATTTAGTGCTGATGGTTTCTTAACTACAGACGCATTAATTAATCCTGGTTACAAAAGAGATAATGGCCGTCAAAATCCAAAATGGAATACTTGGGCATACAGTTATACTGGTGGTAATGCAACTTTATCTTGGATCCCTACTCGTTTCATTGTAACTTTTTACAACGGAACCAAAGTGATTGATCCTATTAGAGGCGCTGCTACTTATTACCAATATCCTAGTGTTGCAACTAACCGTTTAGGAAATGAAGTTAGTGGTTCAATGCCTTCTAGCCCTGCTGGTGGTGCTTGGTATCCATCTACTGCAAGAGTTGGTGCTTCTGCTGGTAATGCTTCTGGTACATTAAAAGGACCAACTGTTGGCTATCCTTTAATGACTGCTGCTGAAGCCTATTTCTTAAGAGCGGAAGCTGCTGTTGTAGGAATTACAACTGAAGTTGCTGCAACCATGTTCACAAGTGGTATTACATCTGCATTCAACTATACTTTAACAAAAGAAGATGGAACATTGGTTACGCCATTAGCTGCAGCTGTTACACAGTACACTACCGACAACCAAACTAACCCATTTGTTAACTTTGCGTTGAATACAACAACTGCTCAAAAAGTAGAAGCTATTATTACTCAGAAATACATTGCTATGAACTATGTAAATAGCGAAGAAGGTTGGAACGAATACCGCAGAACAGGATATCCTACCATCGTTTGGGGAACAAACGCTGCTTCTGATATTACTACATTTGCTTCTGTGGTTTCTGAAAGTACTGCTCCCGACAGATTACCTACCAGAATTGTATATCCTTCTTCTGAAGGTCAGTACAATGGTACTAATATGCCAAAAAGCATTTCACCGTTTACTTCTAAAATTTTCTGGGCTAAATAACACCACACTTTAAATTTTTAAATTATGAAAAAAATATTTAAAAGTCTTCTCAC
>JBAXPJ010000110.1:0-6808 GCA_037132335.1 Sediminibacterium sp.
AATTGGTTGCATTTTAACCAAATTAAAGATCTATTAGATTTTGACCAACATATTTCTATCACTTTTAATGCTCACAAACGAATTCTTGCTTGTAGAGATTTTTTAGATAAAAAAATGAGCGAAGAAAATAGTTTATTTTATGGAATAAACACCGGATTTGGTTTTCTACAAAATGTAAAAATAGACGTAGATTCTATTGAACAATTACAATATAATTTATTGGTATCGCATGCTTGTGGACTAGGAGAGGAAGTGCCAAAAGACATTGTGAAGTTGATGCTGATGTTAAAAGTCAAATCCTTGAGTTATGGAAATAGTGGTGTGCAAATAGCTACAGTAAGTCGATTGGTGGATATGTTAAACAATGATGTGTTGCCTGTGATATATACGCAAGGCTCACTTGGGGCATCTGGCGATCTTGCACCACTGAGTCATTTGAGTTTGCCATTACTTGGCTTGGGGGAGGTAATTCATGGTGGAAAAAAATATTCATCAAAAGAAATCCTTAATAAATTTAATTGGCAACCGATTCAGTTGCAAAGTAAGGAAGGTCTTGCGCTAATAAATGGTACACAATTTATGGCTGCCTATGGGTTGTATTGTTTAAAAAAATCAGAGCATTTAATTACTATGGCTAATTTAATAAGTGCCATGAGTTTTGATGCATTTGATTGTATTTTGGAACCATTAGACCCTCATATACATGCTATTCGTGCGCACAAAGGTCAAGTTGAAACGGCTAACGCTTTGAGAGTGCATTTAAAAGGCAGTGCTATTGCTTCTCAAACTAAAGAGCAAATTCAAGATCCGTATTCTTTTCGCTGTATTCCACAAGTACATGGTGCTACCAAAGATGCATATGAGCATGTTTTAAGTGTTTTTATGCAAGAGGCTAATTCTGTAACAGATAATCCAAATATTTTTCCTGACGAAGACCTGATTGTTAGTGGCGGTAATTTTCACGGACAACCATTGGCTTTGGCATTAGATTATTTAGCCATAGCCATGAGTGAATTAGCCAATATTTCTGAACGTAGAACTTACCAACTCATAAGTGGACAACGTGGGCTACCTATGTTTTTAGTAAAGAATTCGGGCTTAAATTCTGGTTTTATGATTCCTCAGTACACTGCAGCGGGAATAGTGAGTGAAAACAAGCAATTGAGTACGCCTTCATCTGTAGACAGTATTTCATCGTCAAATAACCAAGAAGACCATGTAAGTATGGGAGCAAATGGCGCTACAAAATGCTTACGGGTAATTGAAAATGTAGAAAAAGTTCTGGCAATTGAATTGCTGAGTGCCGCACAGGCATTGGATTTTAGACGGCCTATGCATAGTTCTATTAAAATAGAACAACTTTTTACAGCTTTTAGAAAGCAAGTAAGTTTTAATGAATCTGACCGATTACTACACGATGATATGGTTGCATCCATTGATTTTTTAAAGCAATATGTTATTATTTAAATTAAATTTTACACAGAATATGGTTGAATAAAAACTTAGCAGTATTTTTCCGCTATCAAATAAATTTTAAAAAAAATCAAATGAAAAAAATAGTATTCTTTGTTGTCGCTTCTTTTATGGTAATAGCTGCTTTTGCGCAATCTACCGAACAGAAAATTTCTGAAAAAGTAAAAGTAATGTTTCCAGGTAAACCTGCGGAAGTGAAAGCACCTAATGGGGCAACCGTTTATACCTTTAAAAAAGATAGTTCTGTAGCTTTTATGGGTATGTCTTTTGATTTAAGCGCTATGGGTTTAACAGCAGATATGATAGCTTCTGCAGGAGATGCTTTGTGGGATCAGTTGAAAGGTGGAATGACCCAACAAATGGGTGGTGCTGTAATTGCAAAAGACGAAGTGTTAACATTTAAAGGCAAAAGCAGTTTGTACTTAGAAGTTGATGGTACAGAGTCAACTAATGCTGAGTTGAAGGGTAAAAAAGCCTATGGATATGTATTTTTTATAGGATCTGTATTACACCAAGTTTTGTATTATTCTGCCGATAAAGGGTCTAAAAAAGAAGATGCAACTACATTTTTCGATTCAGTGACTATCTCTCAATAACTACAATAATTATTGATAAAAAAGGCTGGTAATGCTACACAAAGTAGTGTTACCAGCCTTTTGTTTTGGGTACATTCTCTTATATCCATTCTCCTTAAAGCGATCTATTTCGTACATTCGCCAATAGAAATGATATACAAATGAGCGAAGAAAAGAGCCTGAATTTTATTGAAGAGATAGTAGAAGCCGATTTAAGTGCTGGGAAATACCAATCTATACTAACCCGATTTCCTCCAGAACCCAATGGTTACTTACATATTGGGCATGCAAAAAGTATTTGTTTAAACTTTGGTTTAGCCATTAAATATGGTGGTAAAACCAATCTGCGTTTTGATGATACCAATCCTAGTACCGAAGAAACAGAATATGTAGAGAGCATTAAAGAAGACGTTCGATGGTTAGGATTTGAATGGGCTAATGAATTATACGCCTCTAATTATTTTGAACAACTCTATCAATTTGCTACCCAATTAATAGAAAAAGGGTTGGCTTATGTAGATGATAGTTCGAGTGAAGAAATTGCTACACAAAAGGGTACACCTACACAAGCTGGGATTGAAAACCAATTCAGGCATAGAACAGTTCAAGAGAATATCGAATTATTTTCAGACATGCGAGCTGGAAAGTACAAAGACGGAGAAAAAGTATTGCGCGCTAAGATTGATATGGCTAGTTCAAATATGCACATGCGTGATCCTATCATTTATCGTATTAAACATGCGCACCACCATAGAACTGGTGATGCTTGGTGTATTTATCCAATGTATGATTTTGCCCATGGACAAAGTGACTCTATTGAAAATATTACCCACTCTATTTGTACACTAGAATTTATACCACACCGTCCTTTATATGATTGGTGTATTGAAAACCTATCAATTTTTCCATCAAAGCAATACGAGTTTGCCCGATTGAATATTACTTATACAATCATGAGCAAAAGAAAGTTATTGCAATTGGTCAATGAAAAGCATGTTTTTGGTTGGGATGATCCTAGGATGTCTACTATTTCGGGCATGCGCAGAAGGGGCTATCCTGCAGAGAGTATTCGTGATTTTTGCGAAAAAATTGGAGTGGCTAAAAGAGAAAATTTAATTGATTTTAGTTTGTTAGAATTTTGTGTACGTGAAAAATTAAATAAATCGGCACTACGCAGAATGGTAGTGTTTGATCCATTAAAAGTTGTTATTACCAATTATCCCGATACGGTTGAGTTTTTAGAAAGCGAGAATAATCCAGAAGATTTAAACTCAGGAACTAGAACTATGCCTTTTAGTAAAGAATTGTTTATTGAAAAAGACGACTTTATGGAAGTAGCACCCAAAAAGTATTTCCGTTTATCGCCCGGACAAATGGTGCGTTTAAAAAGTGCTTATATTATTAAATGCGAATCGGTTATAAAAGATGCTGAAGGAAATATTACTGAATTACATTGTACTTATATTCCTGAAAGTAAAAGTGGTTCTGATACTTCTGGTATCAATGTAAAAGGCACTTTGCATTGGGTAAGCATTGCACATGCCATTAATGCAGAAATTAGAATGTATGACCGCTTGTTTCAAGTAGAAGATGTAGCGAATGCAGAAGGAGATTTTAAAGACCATATTAATCCTAATTCATTACAAGTATTGGCAAATGCTTATGCAGAGCCCGCTTTGCAAACTGATCCTCCAACCGATGCTTGTCAATTTATTAGAAAAGGATATTTTATTTTAGACAAAGACAGCACTAGTGCGCAGTTGGTTTTTAATAGAACAGTAACCCTTAAGGATGCATGGGCTAAAGAAGTGAAGAAAGCATAGTATGAATTTATTAACCACATTTATTAAGCATTGGCAAAAAGAATTTAATCAATGGCCTGTATCTAATTGCCATTTATTATTGGCGGTTAGTGGGGGAGTAGATAGTGTGGTAATGACCGATCTTTTTTATCAAGCTGGTTTTGATTTTACTATTGTACACTGTAATTTTCAATTAAGAGGAGCAGTTAGTGATTCAGATGCAATGTTTGTAAAAGCATTAGGAGAAAAATATGAGAAAGAAGTTATTGTAAAGGAATTTGATACAGCTAACTATGCAGCTGAAAATAAAATAGCCATTCAAGAAGCAGCCCGAAACCTACGCTACAATTGGTTTCAAGAGGTATTGGTTCAAAAAAAAGCAGCCTATTTAAACAAAGCAATAGGCATCGTAACAGCACACCATGCCAATGACAATATTGAAACGGTACTGATGCATTTTTTTCGCGGAACAGGCGTGCATGGGTTGCGTGGAATTTTACCCATTCAAAAAGACCGTTCAATTGTTAGGCCATTGTTGCATATTGCAAAAGAGGATTTAATTGAATATGCAAATGAATATGCATTGGATTTTGTAGAAGACCAATCGAATGCATCCGATAAATATTCTCGCAACTTTTTTAGGAATCAATTAATACCACAAATAAAAACGGTGTATCCACAAGTTTTAGAAAATGTACTAAACAATATAGATCGTTTTAAAGATGTGTCATTGATTTACGAAGAGGCAATTGCCCAAAAATTAAAGACCTTATTATTAATTAATGGCAATGAATTTCAAGTACCAATTGCTAAGTTAAAAAAATCCAACACAGTTGCTACAATTGTATGGGAAATAATAAAGCAGTTTGGTTTTTCTGCACAACAAATTACAGAAGTTGTAAAGCTATTAGATAGTAATGACAATGGCGCTAATGTATTCTCTGCAACACATAGAATTATTCGCAATAGAAATTGGTTGATTATTGCAACACTTGAAACTGAAAATGCCAAACACATTGTTGTTGAAAAAATTGATAAAAAAATTAATTTTCAGTTAGGCGTTTTGCAGTTTCGTTTAGCTGAAAACACCGCAGTATCAATTGCTTCAGACAAAAACACCGCACAATTAAATGCCGAAAATTTGGCTTACCCATTAATAATAAGGCCTTATAAAACTGGTGATTATTTTTATCCGCTGGGCATGCAAAAAAAGAAAAAACTAAGCAAGTTTTTTATAGACCAAAAATTATCCAAAACAGACAAGGAAAAAGTATGGGTAATAGAAACGAATAAAAAAATAGTATGGGTAATTGGCTTTAGAATAGATGATCGATTTAAAATCCTACCAACAACTAAGCAAGTGTTATCTGTTCAATTTAAAGCAAATTAAGCGCCTATTTTTAAGTAGCTTAATATGTCTGTAACAAATATATTGACTGGTCTGTAATCGCTTAAAAACTGGCAGCTAACTATTATAAATATTATTCCAAATAAGGCACCCCAAATATGTGCGGAATGATTAATGTTTCCGTGTCCTTTTTTTGCTAAGTATGCAGATAGTGCTAAGTAAATGGGTCCAAAAATAAATCCAGGAATATTAATGGGAATAGGGAAGATACCCATGAGCATTGTTGGGTTTAAAAAGATCCCAACAAAAATTACGGCAGATACAGCACCAGATGCTCCCAAACTTCTATAATGATAATTTTCTTTGTGTTTTAGATAAGTAGGTAAAAGGCAAACAACTAGTGATGTGATGTATAAAATCAAATACAATGGTTTTCCTTTCACACCAAAGATTGATACAAATGCACTTTCAACCATCTCACCAAATAAATAGAAGGAGTACATATTAAATGCTAGGTGCATAATATCTGCATGAATAAATCCACAGGTAATAAAACGATACCATTGGTTCTTATAGGTAATAGCTGGAGGGTAAAAAATGAGGTCTTCAGTTATTTTTTCGTTCGAAAAAGCCGTAAAAGAAATGATACAGGTTAGTGCAACAATTGCAATGGTGATAGTAATCATAGAAGCAATTTAGCGTTTTTGACCAATAGCGCAGAATTACTTGCGTTAATTTTCTATGAAAGGTTAAATATGGTGGTACTTCTCATTGCGTAAAATAGTACATGCTCTATAGACTTGTTCGGCCAAAATTAGTCGTACCAACATATGCGGAAAAACAAGTTTAGACAAACTCCAACTAATATTGGCTCTTTTAGTAATGGCATCATCAACTCCAAAAGCTCCGCCAATTAAAAATACCACTCGTTTGCTACTTTCGTTAGCCCTTTGTTGGAGTAGTTTAGATAATCCAGGAGAGTCGAATTGTTGGCCGCGTTCGTCTAATAAAATTAAAAAATCATCGGGTTGAATTTGCTGTAAAATTGCTTGAGATTCTGCTTTTTTTAAAACAGGCTCTGCAAGGCTAGCCGCATTTTTTGGTGGAGGTATAATTTGCCAGCCAACAGAAAAGTATTTACTAATTCTAGCAGTGAAGTCTTCAATTCCGGCATTTACATAAGGCTCATTGCTTTTGCCAAGCGAACAGAAAATGATTTTCATTGAATAAAATTAATGGATTGCAACCGGATTATAGATTGCTTATTGGTCTAATTTGCCCGATATTTTTTTTGCAGCACTTACACAAAGCTGAATCATTTTTTTTCTGGTTGTATTGCTAAAACGAAAGGCGGGTAAATAGATACTTAAACTTGCTGTAAGTATTCCTTTCTCATAAATAGGAGCGGCAATACCAATTACTTGTACGCTATCTTCTATTAATGCATATTTGTTTTTTCGAATCAATTTTATTTGTTCCATGAATTTTTCATGGGTATTGGCTTCTTGCCAAATTGCTTTTGATGGTAGTCCGTATTGTTCTACAAACTTTTCGAGTGATTCTTCTGAAAGCATTGCTACCAATAGTCTTCCTGTAGAAGAGTCGTATGC
>JBAXPJ010000111.1:0-6715 GCA_037132335.1 Sediminibacterium sp.
ATCCCTTTTTGCACAATCATATTTGATTCTATAGGGTACTTGCCATTTGAAAATGCACATGCAGTAGGGGCGTAATCGAAATTACCAACTAAAGAGGATACAAAATGACTCATCCATTTGGGTTCGGCAGGGATGTATTTTGGTATGATGCGTCCACCAAAACCCAAGGCTTCTGGTTTGGTTTGTATATGCTTCATTATATTTTCAACATAATGATTGGTTGCCACTGCATCGTCATCCATAAAACAAAGCCAATCTCCTTTTGCCATCGAGGCACCTTTATTGCGCGCGAAGGAAGCACCTTGCTGTTGCTCACTTGTAAATGTAAATTGTCCGTTAGGGTTTGCTAGTCTCCATTGACTATATACTTCAGAGGTATTATCTGTTGAATTATTATCTATGACCAACACTTCAAACTGCTCAAGGCCTGCACTTTGCTGATACAAACTATCTAATGCGCCACTGATATAGTTGGCACGATTATAACTGCAAATAATAATAGATAGTATCATTTTAATTGTCTTAACTAATAGGGTCTATGAAGTTTTCCTTTTTTTAAACTCTTTAAAACTAATTGCGAACAATAAACCCCATAATAAAATAGAAGCAGTTGCAGAAGCTGTTTGTGCCATTTGTATTGAGCTTGGTTTGAATTCAAATCTAATTTGATGTTTACCACTAGGAACAACTAATGCTCTTAATACGTAATTGGTTTTAATGATTGGTGTTTCTACATCGTCTATATAAGCTTTCCAGCCTAATTTATAATATACTTCACTAAACACAGCTAATTGTTTTTGATTACTATTGGAGCTGTATTGTATAAGATCATTTTTATTTTCAACTAATTGTATAGTTGCAGTACTGTCGTATGCAATGGAACTTAATTCAGTTGATTTGTCTTTTTCTTCGATTAATGCGGTATCCTTTGGATTAAAAGTACCTAAACCACTCATTACTTCAGCGGGTCCTTTTTTAAATTGAATCCCTTTTACAAACCATACATTACCTAATGCTTGAGGGTTAGCAACTGTATCGGTTGCCATATTTCCCGAAATAATATACTTGGTATTCATCATGTTTACGACTGGTAAACATTTAGGAAATTGATACCATTGATTTTCAATTAAATCTTGGTAGATACTTAATTTGGCAGGATTGTATCCGCCTACAGTATGATGATGATAAGCTACCAAAGCGCCTCCATTAAATGCGTTTTGTATGCCCCCTCTAATATCTAATACACGAAATTGCGAATGATCTTTTTTTAGTGCAATATCTATAGGAGATTCAGCAAATGTACTTTCGTTGTCTGCTGCGTCGATATATGTTTCAGGTTTTAGATATTTCACATTTACTTGAAATAAATCAACCATTGCTAAAACGCCAATGCTTGCAAATAAAATGGTCTGATTGAAAGTTTTTTTAAAGTATAGAAAAATAATTAAAAACAAGAATGCAGTAAAAATAAAGGATCTATATAAATCACTTTCAACAAAGCCTTTTCGATCCTCTGCAATCGCATTGGTTAAATCACGAGCGGGTGCTTCAAAAGCAGCTCTTTGATTAGGGTCGGGAATTTGTGCAATTTGGGTTATAAGTTGCTTGTCATTTAAACTTTTAAAATCGTTGTTCAAATAAAATAACATAACACCTGCAACTAATATACCAAGTGCAACAAAACTAATTTTATTTTTCGTAAAAAAATCTTTTAAACTAGATTCGGCAGCAACCCCTTGTATTCCATATAAAGCCATGATACCAATTAACAGGGTAGGAATCACCATGATCATACTAGGCGCTCTGAATTTATTATAAAATGGTAGATGATCCACCATGAAAAAATTAAAACTTTCAAAGTAGGATCCAGCCGATAACATCAGCGAAAAAATAATGGCAGGAATAATCCACCATTTGTGTTCATTTGATTTCACCGCTATTCCTATAAACGCGAATAGGCAAATAACAAATCCCATATAAGGAGGTCCTGCAGTAAAGCCAATACCTCCCCAATAAAATTGTAAAAAAGATTGTAGTTGTTGTCCTATCTGTGGTTGCATTTGTTGCAAAACTTCCATCGCTTTTGATTTGGAAGGATCTACCGTATTCGGATCACTACCACCTCCATAAATATTAGGGAACATTAAAACCAAAGGCTCTGTTTTAAACATACTATAGGACAAAGCATAATCTTTATTTAATCCAGTTTGAGTGGTGTTACTTCCCTTTGTCGTTAAAATGCTTCCACCTCGAATTGATTCCTTACCATATTCATAAGTACTGATTAAAATAGGAGCGTTAACAGCTAATCCTAAAAGTCCAGCAATGAGGGCAGTGCCTAAAGTTTTTAATAAATGGTTGTATTGTTTTTGAATGATCCATTGTACTGCAAAAAATACCGTCATAAAAAATACAATAATCAAACCATAGTAAGTTATTTGTAAGTGATTGGCTTGCACAAATAAGGCAGTTGAAATTCCAGTCAATAAACCACCTAGTAAATACTTTCTTTTAAAAATGAGTAAGATAGAACCAACGAAAAATGGGAGATAAGCGATCGCATGCATTTTTGTAATATGCCCCACTACTATTATAATGGGATTATAAGTAGCAAAGCTGTAACTAAGTGCACCAATGATACCCACAATAGGATGAATACCTAACACGAGTGCTAAAAAATAAAAACAGATACAGGCAAGAAAAAATAAATTGATGGGTTCCGCTAAATTTAAAGTAAGTACCCGATCAAGTAATCCAATAGTGAATCCAAATCCAGGGACACCTGTAATTTGATAGGTAGGCATACCACCAAACATACTATTGGTCCAAAGAGGGTTGTGACCATATTTTTCACCATAGGTTAGGGCATCATGTGCCATGCCTTTCCACTGACTAATATCTGATTGTTGTAAAACCTTTCCTTCCAAGGCAGGTTTACAATAAATAATGGAGACAATTAGAAATATAGCGACTGCAATAAAATGCGTCAAATGGGTCTTGAAAAATGATTTCATTATAGTGGTTTCATTGTATCAACAAACCTACAACTTAATTGGATATTGAAAAAATGACGGGAGCCCAATTTTTCATATCTTCCCATTCGTAAAAAGCGATAATATGCATCGATTTAATCCACTTTTAGCCTTCTTGTCTAAATTGGCCATTATTTGTAATGGGTGTTTTATTTTCTCTTTGATGGCGATGCTTTTACAAGGATTGTCTTTTTCGGCTCCCATCATGAATTTCGTGGCAGTTTTAGGGTTGGAAATGGCACCTATTGTGAGTGTATTATTTGCTGTTGGGGTGTTAATAGCTAAAGTTAAAAAAATCACTTTGACTTTGCCTGTTTGGCAAACAATATTGAACCTTTTGATGTTATTATTTCAGCTTATTTTTATTTTTGTTTAATTCATCACAATATTCGTATACATGATACATGCTATTATAAAAGATAAATCAACTAAATTATTTTTAGGAATCACCGCTTTTTTTGTGGCCAATGCATTAATTGCTGAATGTATTGGAGGTAAAATATTTTCATTGGAAGGGGTGTTGGGAATTGCCCCTGCTAACTTAACCATCTTTGGTGAAAAAGGTTTGTCATTTAATTTAACCTGTGGTGTGTTATTATGGCCATTAGAATTTGTCATCACAGATATTGTCAATGAATATTATGGACCAAAGGCAGTTCGTCGTATTAGTATTACTGCTGTTTCCTTAATTGCATATGCTTTCGTAATGTTTTATTTAGCAATGCATATTGCACCTGCTGCTTTTTGGGTGGGATCTAAAACTGCTGATGGTATTCCAAGTATGCAGGGTGCTTTTGAAGCCATTTTCGGACAAGGGATGTGGATTATTTTGGGAAGCTTGGTTGCTTTTTTAGTAAGTCAGTTTATTGATGTGATTGTTTTTCATAAAATTAAAAAAATGACGGGCGAAAAAATGGTTTGGTTACGCGCTACTGGATCTACTGTGGTTTCCCAACTTGTAGATAGTTTTGTTGTATTGGTTATTGCTTTTAAACTTGGTAACAATTGGAGTTGGTCCTTTGTACTTGCTGTTTGTGTTGTTAATTACATGTATAAGTTTACGATGGCTGTTATATTAACGCCTGTGATTTCAATCGTTGAAAATAGAATCGAAAAATATTTAGGACATGAAATGGCTAATAAGATGAAATTAGCTGCGATGGGGAAGGAGCAAGAAGTATAAATGGTTTATACCGAAAAGCTGTTCTTGAAAATTTGAATCGCTACTTTGTCTATCGGCAGACTCATGGTTTGTTCACTAATGTCTTCAAAATTTACCCATCGGAAAGATTCTGCTTCGCGTTGATTGTCGGCTGTTTGCTCGGGGGTAAAATCAAATACTTTTTCTGAAGTTTTTATGCCATTGGTGTTCTTACAATGAACATGATAATAAATTGAAATAATTTGATCTTTATTATTGAAAGCAGATATCTGAAAAAAATCGGTGGTGTAAATATGGTCCCCTACTGTCACTTCTAATCCTGTTTCTTCCATATATTCTCGCACCAAACATTCACGCGTCCCTTCGCCAATTTCCAATCCACCTCCAGGCAGTTTGGTAAAGTAATTGCCTCTTATAAATTCATCACTCACTAATAATCTGTTTTGAGCATCCATTAGAAATCCATATACTCTTACATTAAACAATGGCATAAATAATTTATTTAAAGGGAGATGCTTCCATTAAATACAAAAGTGCCAGGTCCCATTAGCCAAATATCATCAAATGCATTATCGCCTCTATTATTAAATCGGACTGCTAATTTTCCGCCTAGGGTTTCAATTTGTATGGTTTGTTCTCCCAATTTTTCGATTCCTGTTATAAGTGCAGCAGCAGTAACTCCTGTGCCACAGCTTAAGGTTTCATTTTCAACACCTCTTTCATAAGTGCGAACACTGATAAAACCATCTTGTTGTGCTACAAAATTGACATTAATGCCTTCTTGCTTGAACCTTTCATTGTATCTAATAGATTGTCCTAATCCAACCACATCAACTTGGTTAATATGATCCACCATTTCGATATAATGGGGAGATCCTGTATTTAAAACATAAAAAGTAACATCACCATCAATATTTTTTTCGACAGCATTCACATTGCACATTTTTAAATAAATCCATCCATCCTCGTTGATGGTTGATTCGTGTGGGCCATCAATAGCGGTAAAATGAAAATGTTTTTGTTGAATGCCATTGTCGTATGCGAATTGTGTTAAGCATCTACCTCCATTGCCGCACATAGATCCTTCTAAACCATCGGCATTATAATAAGTCATTGAAAAATCAAACCCTTCAGCCTTACCTAATAACATTAAGCCATCGGCGCCAATGCCTTTTCGACGATCACAAATAAAAGCAATTTGATTGGTTGTTAATAAGACATCCCCTTTTCGGTTGTCAATAACAACAAAATCATTTCCTGTCCCTTGGTATTTTGAAAAATTAATATTCATTTTTAATTATCGGTTAAATTCCTTCAATAATGGCTAAAGATTTTTGAATCATATGATCAACAGCTTTTCCCATATCCTTACTGTATTCTTTTTTGACTCTATTGGCCACAATAACATTGATACTTAAACATTGATGTCCCAATAAACGGCATAAACCATAAATAGCACTTGTCTCCATTTCAAAATTGGCAATATGGTGATTCCCAAATTTAAAGCTTGTCATTTTATTCACCAATTCGGGCATCGCTAATGGCATTCTTAAAATGCGACCTTGCGGGCCATAAAATCCTGGGCAGGTTACAGTAATACCATGACTATAACCTTGTGTGAAATGTTTTAATAAACCTGGACTTGCAGATGCGATATAAGGGAATACTTTTTTGGAATTAATTTGTGTGTGCAATTCAAAGGCAGATAAAATTGCTTTTTCTTCCTCATTGTTTTCCAAATTATAAAAGTGCAATAAATTATCAATCCCTAATCCATGTGTGCCTGCTACTAATTCATCTACTCCTACTTCGCCTTGTAAGGAACCGCAAGTACCCATTCGAATAATAGATACTACTTTTTTTTGTTCATTGATGGTCCTTGTTGAAAAATCGATGTTAACCAAGGCATCAATTTCATTTAATGCGATATCGATATTATCAGGACCAATACCTGTACTTAAAACAGAAATTCTTTTTTTTCCTATGTAGCCCGTATGTGTAATAAACTCCCTATGAGCGCAAACATGTTCAACGTGGTCAAAATATTTACTTACTTCAGATACGCGATCCGGGTCTCCAACCGTAATAATGGTATCGGCTATTTGTTCCGGCCTTACATTAAGGTGGTAAATAGCGCCCCTCTCATTAATAATCATTTCTGAAGCCCCAATCGCATGCATACATTCATTTTAGTACACAAATGTCGTTTAAATCTTAATAGTGGTAAAATTCTTTAATAATTAACTTGTTTGTGTTAATTTCGCCTCCTAGAAAAGGTCCTGTGGCCGAGTGGCTAGGCAGAGCTCTGCAAAAGCTCCCACAGCGGTTCGAATCCGCTCGGGACCTCGATACAAACCCTCCCCAATTTATTGGGGAGGGTTTTTTGCTTTGAAGCTGTGTCGAAAGCTTGCTTTCGTAAACAGATGATAAGCAAAAAACACAACAGAATTGCGAAGCAATTTTGTTGAAAGGGTTTGGGTAAAGCGAGATGCCCATCCCTAAATTTTAATTAGGGTTTGGG
>JBAXPJ010000112.1:0-6622 GCA_037132335.1 Sediminibacterium sp.
GCATCATCATTCATAGCATTTCTAATTGTTTGAAGCATATTAGAAGTTTTGTAATACATATCATCTCCGCCTTTTCCGTTTACACCATAAGTACCAATGATTGGGCTAGTATTTCTGATATTTCTGCGTATGCCAAAATTGTATTCATTCCCTGCTTGTTTACCACTTACCCAATCTGTATACAAGGTTTCACTAAAACTAGTAAAGCCTTCATGTATCCACATGTCTGCAATATCCTTTGATGTAATATTATTACCAAACCATTCATGTCCACTTTCATGAACTATAATAAAATCCCATTTCAAGCCCCATCCTGAACCAGATACATCTCTACCTAAATATCCATTCTTAAATTTATTACCATAAGTAACAGCACTTTGGTGTTCCATTCCTAAATAGGGTACTTCAATTAATTTATAACTGTCTTCATAAAAAGGATATTTTCCAAACCAATATTCAAAACAATGCAACATATTTTTTGCTTGTTGAAATTGTATTTTGGCTGCTTCCAAATCATCGCTTAATACATAATAATTTAAGGGGAGTATACCTGCTTCTCCATGAAGTGTGTCGGAGAAATTGGCATATTTTGCAATATTCATTGACAAACTATAATTATTAATTGGATTCTTTACAGCCCATTTCCAAGTTTTAGTATGTGCCGTTTTATTCTCTAACATTTCTTGTAATAGTCCATTAGACACATCCATTAAAGAATCAGGGGTAGTAATAGAAATACTTGCGCCATTTTCTGGTTCATCACTTTGATGGTCTTTACAAGGCCACCAAATACTTGCTCCTAACCCTTGACATGAGGTACTAACAAAAGGACTACCATTTTTATCCTTCGACCAAGTTACACCACCATCCCAAGGTGGATTTCTGGCTTCTTGAGGTTTGCCATGATAATAAATTCTAACAGTATGAATACTCATTAATTTCTGCTGTTTTTCAAATAAAGCATAAGCAATATTTCCACTACGTTCAAAAATTAATGGTGTGGCAGTTGATTTACCAATATTTAAAATACTATCAATAATTAAAGGCTGTTGCAAATCAATTTGCATTTTACTTCCTTTAGCAACTACTTTATAACTAATATCAACAAAACCATTGAGGGTTTTTGTTACTATATCGGGTGTAACATGTACGGCATAATATTGAACATCCCACCATGCCCTTTCGGCAGTGATAGAACCTCTAAGGGTATCAGCCTTAGTGTAATGGACTATTTTGTTTACATTTTGGGCCTGTGTTAATACAACAGTAGCCATACAGATAAAACTCAGCAAGCAAATTTTTGTATTCATGCAATAAAAATAAGATATTCGGACTGTTATGTTACCTAATATTACATTAAAACGTTCAGTATTTATGCGATTGACCTTGATAATATTAGTTGCAAGTAGTTTTCTTTTAATGAATTGTAGTAGTCGAATTAACAATAATAAAAAGGTATTTTATTACAATGAATCTTCTGGTATTGCAACGCTTGATCCTGCATTTGCAAAAAATCAGTCAATTATGTGGGCGATTCACCAAATTTATAGCACACTAGTAGAAATAGATACCGGTTTACATATTGTACCATCAATTGCCAAAAATTGGCAGGTTTCAGTAGATAGATTAACCTATACTTTTAATATCAGACAAGGAATTTATTTTCATGACAATGAAGCTTTTGAAAATGGAAAGGGTAGAGCCCTAACTGCGCACGATATTGTTTATAGTTTCAATAGAATTCAAGAGAAGAAAACAGCCAGTAGTGGCGCTTGGATTTTTAATAATAGAGTAGATACTATTCGTCCATTTATTGCATTGAATGATTCTACTTTTCAATTACATTTATTAAAACCATTTCAACCCATATTAGGTATTTTAAGTACGCAGTATTGTAGTATTGTGCCAAAAGAAGTAGTAGAGAAATATGGGAAGGATTTTAGGCGGCATCCTTGTGGTACTGGCCCATTTCAATTTCAATCATGGGATGAAGGACAGGCTTTAATTTTACATAAAAATGAACAGTATTTTGAACAAGATGGTTCTGCAAAAAGATTACCTTATTTAGATGCAATTAAAGTTTCATTCTTTGATAATAAAGCAACTGAGTTTCTACAATTTCAACAAGGTAATTTGAGCTTTATAAATGATATTGATCCATCTTTTAAAGACGAGGTAATTACTAAAAATGGTATGCTAAGAAAGGAATGGGATGGGAAAGTATTATTAAAAAAACAGCCTTATTTAAACACGGAATATTTAGGAATTTTGGTTGATTCAAGTAATCCAATTGTTAAAAATTCACCGCTTAAATTAAAAGCTATTCGTCAAGCAATGAATTATGCCATTAACAAACAACAATTGATGTTATATATGCGTAATTCAATAGGAATACCTGCTGAAGCGGGTTTCGTGCCAAGAGGCCTTCCATCGCACAATGCAGAATTGGTAAAAGGATATCCATTTAATCCAACAAAAGCAAAGCAATTATTAATAAGTGCTGGATTTTCAAAACAAAACCAATTACCAGTTATAAAATTATTAACTATTGCTATTTACAGTGATATAGCAAGTTTTATAGCCAAACAATTAGAAGAAATAGGATTTAATATTCAAGTAGAAGTTGTTCAAAAAAGTTTATTGCTTGAACAAACGGCCAAGTCACAAGCTGGATTTTTTAGAGGATCTTGGATTGCTGATTATCCTGATGCCGAAAATTATATGGCAATGTTTTATAGTAAAAATCCAGCACCACCAAATTATACAAGATATAAAAATCTGGCATTCGATTTATTATACGAGAAAGCATTGGTAACTATTAACGACGAAGAACGATATGACTTGTATCGACAAATGGATCAAATGGTTATTAATGATGCCCCAGTTATTCCAATATGGTATGATATGGCTTTTCATTTAACCCAAACCAATTTAATCAATTTCGAACCCAATGCATTGAACTTATTAGAACTCCGAAGAACCAATTATAAATAATTATTAGTGTGCTTTTAATTTACTCTTAAACACTTTTTCGAATTTCTCTAATTTTGGTTGGATAACAAACCTACAATATCCTTGATTTTGGTTTTCGTTATAATAATTTTGATGGTATTTTTCTGCAGGATAAAAGTTCTTAAAGGGTTCTATAACAGTAACAATAGGATTAGCCCAAGCACCTGATTTTGATAGTGCTTCTTTATAATGAATGGCTTTATCTTTTTCAATTTGATTTTTATAAAAAATAGCCGATTTGTACTGAGGCCCAGCATCATTACCTTGTCTATCTAAGGTAGTTGGGTCATGCGTTTTCCAAAAAACTTCTAATAATTCATCGTAACTAATAACTTTTGGATCATAAATGATTTGGCAGAGTTCTATATGACCTGTATTCTTGTCGCATACTTGCTCATAACTTGGATTTTCTACAAATCCCCCGCCATATCCACTAATAACTTTGTAAACGCCATTCAATCGCTGAAAGAATGCTTCTGTACACCAAAAACATCCTTCACCAAAAGTAGCAGTATCGGTAACTATATTACTAGGAATTATTTCTTTATTCATTTTGGCTAATTTATTAGGTGTTTGAGAACAGGCAAATAGGAAATTTACAGATAAGAAAACAACACTAAAGACAGTTTTTATATTGCTACTCATATTTTTTCATTTATTGCCAAATTATAACAGATTCTACTAATTTAAGTTGCAATTTGGTGCTAATTTTATTTTTTTCGTAACTTTTATACTATAATTCATACTTTTACATTCGTTTTCATTCTTGAAAAATATGATGGTACAATTAGGATATATTAATCAAAAAACGAGCAGACTGGAGAATCTATTAATGATTGTTCCTTTAATAGCTGTTTTGTTTACTTCCTATTTTAGCAAATTGGCCGCACTAGACAATCCGTATGCTACTACTTATTTTTCTTTTTCATTTGTAAATATTGTCATTTTTTCTTGGGCTTTACTAATTATACCTTTTTTATTACACTTATTTTTAAAGCAACAAAACATTGGAAATAGTACTTTAATCAATGCACATATTTTATTATCATTAGTGCTATTAGTTAGTGTTATATTTTCTTATGATTTATATATGCCAGTAAGTTTGGTTAACCAACAATCTTTTTGGGGTATACCTTATCAAAGACATTGGTTAGAAGCAAGTTTTCAAACATTTGTATTATTAGCCTTGCAACTATTCCTTCAATTAGTTTTTAGCATCTACTCGCTAATGAAACTTCTTCCTTAAGCAAATGCGTTTATATCCAGAATCGGCTGCCGTTCAATTAGAATTCGATAAGGTTAAAACTTTACTTAAAGCACATTGTGCTACAGATTATGCCAAACAAAGAGCAGATCAACTTCGTATTCATACACGTAAAGACTATATTGAATTAGACTTGTTGCAAACAAACGAATTCAAGAATATCAGCTTACAACAACAATATTTCCCCAACGATTTTACACTTAATCTTTCGAAAGACCTTAAATTATTAGGAATACCAGGTGCATTATTAGGTGGAGAACAGTGGATGCCAATACGAAGACTAGCAGAGAATACTGCTACCATATTTAGATGGTTTGATAATGAACGCCGACAAGCCTTTCCTGGACTTTCAAAAGTAATTGAAGGAACTTATTACGAGAAATTAATAATTGAAATTATTGATGAAGTATTGGATGAAAATGGCACTGTAAAAGATAATGCATCCCCAGAATTGCAAAAGATTCGCATGAATCTATTTAAGCGTAGGCAGGAGTTACGTAGGATGTTTGAAAAAGTAATTAGCAAATTAGCAAAAGCAGGATATACAGCAGATATTGATGAGAGTTTTAGCAATGGCCGACGTGTTGTAGCAGTTTTTTCTGAACACAAAAGACAGATAAAAGGAATATTACATGGTGAAAGTGATAGCAGAAAAACTGCTTTTATTGAACCCGAAGAAACCATTGAACTGAATAATGAAGTATTTGCATTAGAACACGATGAAACAAGAGAAGTGCAACGAATTCTTCGTGCACTAACCGCTCGAATGATGGTTTATGCGCCATTATTAAGTACTTATTTAGAAGTGGCTGGTGAATATGATTTTATTAGAGGGAAAGCCAGGTTAGCACTTGATATGAATGGCCAATATCCAAATTTGGTTGATAAAGCGCATATACATTTAATTGATGCTTATCATCCATTATTGTATTTATACCACAAAACTTCTGGCAAAAAAACCATCCCTGTAACCTTAACACTAGACGATAAAAACAGAATATTAGTGATTAGTGGCCCCAATGCTGGCGGCAAAACAGTTACCATGAAAACCATTGGGTTAAACCAATTGATGTTGCAAAGTGGATTATTAGTGCCAGTTAGTGCCATGTCTACAATGGGTATTTTTAAGCAATTATTTATTCATATTGGAGATACCCAAAGTATTGAATTTGAACTGAGTACCTACTCGAGTCATTTATTACATATGAAATATTTCATTGAAGTAGCAAATGGTAAAACCTTGTTTTTTATAGATGAGTTAGGAAGTGGAAGTGATCCTAATTTAGGTGGTGCATTTGCAGAAGTAATTATGGAGGAATTATGTAAACGTCATTCATTTGGTGTTGTAACAACGCATTATTTGAACCTAAAAGTTATGGCGAATCATACACCTGGTATTGTAAATGCAGCTATGCAATTCGATGAACAGAACTTATTACCCATGTATCGATTGATGGTAGGAAAGCCTGGTAGTTCTTACACTTTTGCTATTGCTGAGCGAATTGGATTATCTCCTAAACTAATTAATAGAGCACGCCAATTGGTTGACGAAGACCATTTTAAATTAGATAAATTATTAAATAGAACTGAACAAGACCTCCAACATTTAGACATAGAAAAAAAGCAGGTTAACCATTTGATAAAAGAGAATGAAAAGCTCAAAAAAGAAATGGAATTGGTGATTGACAAAGAAAGACACCAGCAACAAGTTGATTTACTAAAACAACAGAATAAAATTTCCGAAGACCGAATTTTGTATTTAAAAGACATGGAGCGCAAACTAAAACAAGTAGTGCTCGATTGGAAAAAGTCTGAAAACAAAAACGAAGTTGTTAAAAACCTACAACATTTATTATTCAAACAAAAAGAAACTATTGTTGTAAATAAACTAGCCAAAAAAGTAGATTTAAAATACAAGGAACTTCATTTGCCCATTACCATTGGCGCCTTAGTTAAATCAAAGAAAAACTTTCAGGTTGGGGAAGTAAAGGAATTAAGAGGTAAAAGAGCCATAGTTCATATTGGGCAATTACCTATGCATGTAGATTTAGCAGACTTAATTGTAGTAGAAAAAATTGAGGAAAAACCCAAAGTCAATTAGGCTTATTTCAAATATTTAGCTAAAAAGGCATTTTAGGCAAATTATTTACTGATTTTATTAATTTATTTTACCGCTATTTATTTCCTTGGAACTATTGGTATCATTGATTTATTGGCATTGTCGTTGATGCAAAATTTTTACATTTTGATAGTTTTTTTGGAATATCAACACCAAGGCTATTATTTTGCACCCGGAGAGTTGGCAGAGCGGTCGATTGCGGCAGTCTTGAAAACTGTTGACTGTAA
>JBAXPJ010000113.1:0-6553 GCA_037132335.1 Sediminibacterium sp.
GATAAAAAAATTGGTGAAGTAACTTTAGCACAAGCCTACCAAGGTATGCGTGGTATTACGGGTCTTGTTACAGAAACAAGTTTATTAGATGCGCAAGAAGGAATTCGTTTTAGAGGTTTTAGCATTCCTGAATTACAAGCAAAATTACCAAAGGCAGCCAATGGTGATGAACCCTTACCAGAAGGTTTATTTTATTTAATGATGATTGGAGAATTACCGGCAGAGAGAGATGTTAAAAAAGTTACGAGTAATTGGCAAAGAAGAAGTCATGTGCCTTCACATGTATTTGATGTGATTGATGCATTCCCTTTAAATAGTCATCCCATGACTATGTATGTAGCAGCAGTAATGGCATTACAAACAGAATCTAAATTTTCGCAAGAGTATGCGAAAGGCATGAATAAAAAAGATTACTGGCAGTATACCTATGACGATTCAATGGATTTAATTGCGCGTTTACCAAGAATTGCTGCATATATCTACAGAAGAAAATATAAAAACAACGAACATATTCATCCGAACGGTTTATTAGACTGGGCAGGTAATCTTGCTTACATGATGGGCTTTGAAGATGAAAGCACTAAAGAATTAATGCGTTTATACATGACCATTCATGCCGACCATGAAGGTGGCAATGTATCTGCACATACTACACACTTAGTAGGTTCTGCTTTAAGCGATCCTTATTTAAGTTATGCAGCAGGTATGAATGGTTTAGCAGGCCCTTTGCATGGCTTAGCCAATCAAGAAGTGATCAAATGGATTTTTGAAATGCAAGAAGCTTTAGGAACCGATGATCCAACAGCTGCTCAAATTGCAGACTATGTTCAAAAAACTTTAGCAGAAGGAAAAGTAGTACCAGGTTATGGCCACGCCGTATTAAGAAAAACCGATCCTCGTTTCACCGCTCAAATGGAATTTGGTAAAAAACATTTAGCCGACGATAAATTAGTGAACACTGTTTGGAAAATTTATGAAACAGTACCACCTATTTTAGAGTCACTAGGAAAAGTAAAAAATCCTTGGCCGAATGTGGATGCACATAGCGGCGCTTTATTAGTACATTATGGTATTGTAGAATATGAATTTTACACTGTATTATTTGCAGTAAGTAGAGCCTTAGGGGTTTTGGCAAGTTTAACATGGGATCGCGCATTAGGCTTCCCATTAGAGCGTCCAAAATCGGTTACCACAGAAGCAGTTAAACTTTGGTTAGACGGTAAAGGAGAAATTTAAGCTTAGCTTTTTTAGAATTAAAATTTTAATATATTGTAGCTACTCTTAATGGGTAGCTATTTTTTTATAAAGGTTTTCTAATTTTTTTTCTAGAATATTATTGATTTTATACATTCATTAGGCATAGAAAAATATCTTCAATGCCTTTGAAATTAACTTTTTATATAGTTTTGTGAATAACTATATCTAAATGAAAAAATACGTTCCAGTTTCTTTAATTATTCTTTTTATTTCAATGGTGTTTTCTTCTTGTCAAAAAGAAATCGATTCAAAAAGCCTTAACAATGAATTAAATACTTCATTAACTCAGAATAACAATACCTCTTATGCGGTAAATTCTCATACTTATGGACTAATTCCCATGAAAGCAGAACAATGGGAAGACGTTCCTAATTTTACACCAGATATTTTTAAAAGCAGTATAAAATCATTTGGATTAAATTCACCTTCAGTTCTAGCTTCAAGTTATTTACTATATACTCCCACTGTAAGAGATCAAAAACAAATAGGCTCTTGTACAGGCTTCTGTGGTGCTGAAACCAATGAAATTCTTAATTATTATAAAAATGGATTAAATACTTCAGTTTCTTCAGGTTTATATACTTCTACAGGATTAACAACAGCTTCTTCAACAAATTTTTCACCTACTTCTACTTCTGCTCCTTATCTAAGCCCATTGTTTATTTACTATGTAGAACGTTGCATTATTAATAAACAAAAAATTACCGTCGACAATGGTGCATATATGGTTAACATTGGCCAAGCTTTACAAGGTTTAACCAACAATACAGGAACAGGTGTTGCCTTGTCAGGAATTATTGCTAATAAAACTTATACTTTTAAAGGAGATTGCACAGAAAGTTCCTATTCTTATCCTACAACTGGTACAAATACTTCATCACAATATATCACTGCTCCCAATGCTACTGCAATTTCTGAAGCTGGTAAATATGGTATTAGTGCGCAAATTGGAACTACTTCAAGTACTGGAACTACTACGACGGGGTATTTTGTCATTAATTCTATAGACCCAGTGAAAGATGTAAAAACGGCAATCTATAATAAGAAGCCTGTTATGATGGGCTTTAATGTATATGATAATAAATCTTATCAAATTTTTGAAGGCTTAGGTGTTAATGGATATGCACCTTCCAATTATACTTATAATCCACTAAACGCAAATGGTACTTTAAAAACAGGACTAACTTTATTAGGAGGCCATGCAGTTCCAATTGTTGGCTATATAGATGATGCAAATCAACCAGGTGGAGGTCTCTTTATATGTCAAAATTCTTGGTCTACCAATTGGGGAAACAAGGGTTATTTTTATTTACCTTATTCTGTTTTAAAAAGTACAAGTATTGTTGCACCAGGAAGTTTATATGTAGCTATCATTTAAATACTTATATCACAAATAAGTAATCGTTTACTTTATGGTAAGTAAATTGTTCTCTTTGAATAAATATAATATTTTAAAAACAAAAAAGTATTCTTTGTATTTTGAATAATATTCTTAGATATAATACTAAGAATATTATATTAATCTCCATATTTTTTTATTAATTAATGATTCATTAACCTAGGTTATTGATAATCAAATATTCTCAACCTAATTTTGAATTGATTCTCCGGGGGGCGAATCACTAGTCCTTGCTAATATAAACTAGTAAGGACTTTTTATTTTTTTAATAATATTTTTACAGTATTTATTTCTGATTCTTTTAAATAATATTCAAAAACTCTTTTGTCCATTGCTGAACGTGTCATATCTATTAAATCTTGCTCATAAATTAATTGGTATTTATCATTGATGGAAGAAATTAATTTATGCCTTTGTGATTTTTGAATGTCTACGCTTCTAGATTCAATAACTAAGAAGGTATTAATTTCCTCAATTGTTGTTTTTTTACCACTAGCAGTATTTAAAAAAAGTAATTTAATGAATTCCAGTTCTTCAGCATTAAAATGCTGAATTATATTAAACCTGAACCTGTTTTTTATATTTTTGCGTATTTTTTTAAACGCTATTATTATTATTATTATTATTATTATTATTATTATTATTGCGTCACTATTATAAGTATAATAAATACTATTTGCATACACAAAGTCATTTAAATTTAATGGAATAGAATCAATTTCATTTCCATACATTTTATACAATAAACCTTGTCGATATGAAAATCTTGAGCTGTCACTACCTCTTGAGATACTTTCATAAATCTGTTCAGATTTCTTATTTACAAGTATCTTGTTATTAATGAAATCCCAGAAATAAACTCTTCCATTATTAATAGTTATAAGCCCTTCTAAGCTGGAAGCAATAATGCCAAAATCTCTTGTTAAATTAATACTTTTAAAATTTAATGCACCTATTTTAGACCAGATATTCGTTTTTAAATCAAGTACCATCACATCGTGATTAATTTTATTGAAATCCTGAAACTCTATTACCCCTGCATTAAAATATCTAGATAAGCTTGAATAAATTTTGCCATTTTGCTCATCATACCATAATAACCCTCCACTATTATTTGCGATAATTGGAATTTCTTTATTAAGTGGAACTATATCCCACTCTTTATCTTTTCTATTGTATTTTCTTAGATGCCCATTTTGGCGCCAAATGCCTAGCCCTCCTAAGCTATATATGGCCTTATTGTATGAAAATAAGTATGCCTCATGGTTATACCCAAAAGCCCTGGTAGAGTCAATTTTAGTAAACTTATTCATTAAGGAATCATATTCAAATAAAAAACCAGTACCATCTATTGTCACATAAATTTTATTATCACAAGTAATAATACTTTGATTTGATTTTTCAAAGGGGTAGTTTAATTTAATAAATTTCTCTTTATTCCATTTTGTGTTATCCTTATTAATAAATCTGGAATTTAAAACAAATGTGTTGGGTTGACCATATGATAAAGTCGTAATAAAGACTGATAGGAAAAGTATTGCGGTTTTCAAATTATTTGTATTTAGTTTATAACTAATATGTAAGTAATTAATAGTAAATTATTTGAATATATATAAATAACAATCCCAATTAAATTCCTGTTATTTCTTTATCATTTACAATATTCAAATTTATATAAATATATTAGATTTTAATTTGTATGATATCAATTAAAATCTAATATAATTTTATTATGAATAAAGGTAAACTGACAGAAGCAAAGATTGTTTCCATTTTAAAAAAATTGGATAAGGGGCAAAGTTTAAAAAAAATAGCCATAGAGAAAGGTGTTTCTGAGTCTACGATTTATAAATGGAAGAGCAAATATGGGCCTAAAAAGGACTTAAGTTTAAAAGAGCTCAAGGCTGAAAATATAGGTTTAAGGAAGATGCATGCTAAATTGACAAAGGAAAATAAGTTGATCAGAGATCTATTATTAAAAATATTGCTGAGTCCTGATACAAGAACTGTTCCTATTCAGAAGACTAGTAAATAGTATAGCTAAGTTCATTATTTAAAATTTGTTAACTCTAGTTAATCCATACATTATTGGGTACCTTAGATAATTTATTTAGAATATCATCTAAGATATCTTATAAAGAGATGCTTACCTAACTTGCATAATTTATTCACTACATTTTTATATTTTTTTACATTTAGTAGCTACAATTTTGTTTAAATATTATTATTAAAAAATTAAACAAAATGCTGCTTTGTTTTTAATATAATATAAAATACAATAAAATACATTAGATTTATATTAAATAATCAATCATCATTGTGTCATTGCCACACTTTTATAATTTTAAAACATTTCTTTCATCTGTTGATTTAACAGATAATGAAATTGAATTACTAATTGAATATTGCGAAGTAGTTCATTTTAAAAAAGGGGATTTGATATTTAAAGTAGATGAAAAAAAGGATTCTATTTATTATATCAATAAAGGGATTGTTAGGTATTATTTGGATATTTTAGATGGGTCTCCTGTCACCTATAATTTTCGTATAGAAAATATGTTAGTAACATCATATATAGTTCAAAATGCTAAATATGGATTTAAAAGTAAGTTTAATTGTGAATGTTTAGATGAATGTGAACTTGTAAAAATTCCACTTACGGTATTGTTATATGTAGAGGAATCTACTAATCATTCGCATAGGGTAGCTAGGAATATTGCAGACATACATTTATTGGAAATGGTTGACTTCATTATTGAGAATGATACAAAAACCTTAATTGAAAAATATTATCTTCTAGAATCTAAATTTCCCAATATACATCAAAGAGTTTCTCAGAGTGTTATTGCATCTTATTTACGAACATCTCCAGTACATTTATCAAGAATCAAAAGTTCAAATAGATAAGATTAACATTTGTTATCATTTTACTTTCGTTAAGAAATCTTAACATTTGTATATATAGAATTAATTCTATACATAGTAAATTTATAATACGAATTAATCAAGTAGGCGTGGGGTACTATTTTTAGTATACTATAATTAGTACATAAATGCTTGAGCTACAAAAAATTTAGTTTATTATGATTAATGTTTATTGTAAAGAAAAAGTAGTTTTAAATTGGGTGCACCAAGTTCAAAAAGAATTATCTGGTCATTATTTTTTTAAATTTCATAGAGATTTGAATTCTTTGAAGAATGAATTAGATTTAAAAGATGAACCATCAGTTGTACTTATAGACGTAGAGGACATTCATTATCATTTATTTACAAAATCTCATTTTAAAGGGAATAAATTCATAAAATTTATTGGAATTGGTTCTAATAAGGAAACTTTTGAAATCCTAAACTTTTTCAATAATAATCTAATTTCATATTTATCAATTGAAAATAATAGTTTAAATCTTATAAAAGCTATTAATAATGCTCGTTTAGGTAAATACTATTTATGTGAAGATACAGCTGAAAAAATGATCCACTACTTCTTGAATAATGGAAAAGTTGTGAAATCCCTTTCAGATTTTAATATTCAATCTATCCATAATAGTAATAGCGTAGAAATTACCAAAAAATTAACCGAAAGAGAAAAGAATGTGTCTAATTTATTAAAACAAGGGCTTACTTATAAGGAAATTGCTACCGTTTTAGGAATTACTACATTTACAGTGAATCAAATCTGTAAAATTTTGTATAAGAAAATGAATGTCAGATCTAGATCTGAATTAAGCTATAGGTTAGTGGGTTAATTTTTATTATCCTTTCTCCTATATATGTATTTAAATTTTCCTATTTAACTGTCATTCTCCCATGACAGTTTTTTAATTATTTATATTATATTTATCCAAAAATTGATATAATGTATTCTTATTTTTTTTATGGGTTAGCACTTTTAGGATT
>JBAXPJ010000114.1:0-6528 GCA_037132335.1 Sediminibacterium sp.
TTCCATAGTGGCTCGTGGTCGGTAAACCGCAAGTCTCTTTTAAACCAAACAATATTTATATGGGGCTTTTCCAAACTACTAATTCAACAGGTGGGTGTCGATTTTGTTTAGGTTGGCATTGTGGAATTAGCACTTAAATTTCAATCCTAAAATAATTTTACTCAAACTCAGACTATTCAATTATTTGAATTGGATACTTTCAATATGAAAAAGGAAATTATTTATCAAACAAAAACTTCGCTATTTGAGAAGTTTTATTATTTTTATATTACTTTAAATGAAAGTCAGGCTTATAAGAAAACAATCAATTGAACGGTATGCTTTACAAAACGGCAACACTGCAGTATACAATTATCAAAACAAAAAAGCAGTACAATAATTATTGTAATAAACTAGAGTCGTTATTAGAAATAAGCAAGCAAACAAAATGTATACAAGATGAAATTGAATTACTTAATCTTCTAATAGATAAATACGATTTAGAGCATAATACATTTCAAGATGCAGATCCGATAGAATTACTGAAAGCCTTAATGAAAGACCACAACATGAAAGCTGTTAATATAGCAGAGCTGTTAGATGTTGGCGAAGGGTTGGTTTCTGAAATACTCAATTATAAGAAGGGATTATCAAAAGAAACCATACGTATTCTTTCTGATAGGTTCAAGCTAAACCAAGAAGCTTTCAATCGACCATATGAATTACAAAAGAAAAAAGGATATTCTGTAATAAGCTTACGCTAGAAAAAGAGTACAAAAAGAATTTATTCTTTATTATAAATATTTTGCATCACCTGCATGTGTGGTAGCGTTAGTAAACTAATCATAATAATTAGAGCGGGTGCGCCAAAATTTTGCCAAACTGAATTTGGGGTTATTGCATAAATAATTATTAAACCAAACATGGAAAGTAAAGTAAATGGAATAGCTTTTTTCCATAACTGCGCAATTGTATTTTTCGAATTAATATACATTTTAATATCGTTAAATGCCTGCCAGCCATGCCATCCAGAAAAGTAAAATGCAAATCCTCCTATCAACCCTAATTTATTAGTAAGAATTAGTAGTAGCATAAATAATATCCAATCGATTCTTTTGCTCTTTTCGGGAAAAGAAAGTAGCCCTGTTAATAAAATAAAAATGATTGATGGGGTCTTAAATAGAAAATAAATAATAATAAAAATAGGATCTGCTTTTGGAATGATTAGCTGTAACCAACTAATTAAATCTACCTGATGTGGTAGCAAGAGCCATGCTGTTAAAGCTATACCATATAAAAAACTGAGATATTTATTTTCTTTTCCGAAATAATGCATATCCGTTGCACCAAAATGAAATGCCGTTAAAAAAATAAAGAAGCATAAACTCAATCCTGGAAGAAACCACCAGAAGCATCCATATATTAACATGAAGAGTGTATAGCGATAAATAAAATGAGCAAGGGTAAATTTGTCGTTTCTTTTGTTGGATGTTGTTTTTGCCACAAGATGATCAATAGCACCATGAGGAATACCCGTAAATATAAGACCTATAAAAAGTATAAAGATTTCAATGATGAATTGCTTTTGAGGAAAAAATAATAGTGTCAATTTTAAAAACAACCCAGTTATTAAAAGAATTATTAAATAGGTAATGGAAGATTTCATTTTATTTAAAAATTTGTTTTAAAAAAGGAATCGCAGGTAATTTTTTAAAAATCGAAGCTTCTTCACAAAGCGTTGTTTCTTCGTATAAGAATTTTAGAATCATCGGGATAGGTGTTTTTTTAAACAACTTACCAAATATGCTTACAGCCTCTGCTGGATTTTCTAGAATTATTTTTAATAGGAGTTTGTCATAGAATTTAAACCTTTTTTTGCCCATTTTTTTTGATGAAGCAGAAGCAAAGTAATTGCTTGCTAATCTTTCAGCATCAATTTGCATTTTTTCAAATCCATATCCTGATGATGCTTTTATTTTTCCTGCAGCACTTCCAATTAATATTTCACCGGCCTTTCCTAAAGCAGTATGGTTATAATAAGCCATAGGGATTTTCCCTTGTTCCATTGACTCTATTTGATACTTAGCCCCATTCAATTTATTGGAAATATATTGATTTAACTGTTTTAAATAAACACTATCGTTCCATATTTCAGTTGAAAATGCCGTAACCTCAATAAGTGCCTCATTGCTTGAGTATGGTAGAATATATACAAAGTCGAATGAATTTGGTAAACAGTTACTGAAATCCATTATTGTCATTGTATTTTGATCAAATATATTCTCTGCTGTTTTTAAATGCCATCCCTTAAAGTGTTGCCATAAAAAAATGGGTGCCTCGTGAAATTCTTTTTCTATAATACTGCTATAAACAGTAGATGAACTATAAGTATCATTTTTACAAATCACTTTAGATAAATGCGTTGTAGTTTTTTCAATACTTAGTACCTCATCTCTAATAATAGTAATATTAGAAAATTGAGGAATAAATTCATTTAAAAAATAGTGATAAAAATCTTCTCCTTTAATGGAAGAGTATGTATAAGGATCGATTGCTTGTGTAGTGTTGAAATGTGCTGTTGCAAAATGAATGTTTTGCCAAGAACTTGTAATTATGTGTTGAAGTGGATGATTGCCTTTGTGCCAGAAGCACCATGTTTTTTGTTGATGCTGTAACTCTTTTTCAATCACCAATATTTTCAGTGACTTAAATGTTGGGTAACGTTGTAAATTAAATAGAAGTAGCATTGAAGAGCATCCACCACCACAAATAATTATATCAACATTCTCTTTTACCACGTGGAATTTAATATTACAAAATGAAAAAGCATGCTTTGCATATTAATATACAAAGCATGCTTTTAAAAATTTAGTTCAATTATAATTATGCAGCTTCTTTACGAGAAAGCGCATAGATAACTAAGCCGAAACCAATTTTATTTACAGCATCACCGATATTGTAAACAATATCCATAGCATGAGTAGCAGCAGCAGGATTGCTAACTAATTGTAGTCCAAATAATCCACCTGGAGTACCTAAGATGTAGCCCAATGGATAAATTGCCCAACCAACTAATACGAACCAAGCTAATGTTTTAGTAGCAGTTGCAACAGCACCACCTGCAACTTTAGCAAGTTGTGCTACTTCACCAAACCATACTAAGAAAGCAATGTAGAAGTAAGCTAAACCACTAATAACTCCCCATAGAACACTTTTTTCTCTGTCTACAGTTTCGCCTAAATAACCAGTAACTAACATTACTAGAGAAGCGAAAATTAATTTCCACAAAAGACCACTTTTTGCACCAGCCTTTTTGGTAATTAAATAGAACTCAACACACATAAGAGGCACTGTTAAAGTCCAATCTACATAACGGAAAAATGTTGGCGATTCACCTGTTTCTAAATTGTAGCCGCGCATGTAATAATAATGCACAGCAGCAATGAATGTGATTAATCCAGAAACCAAAACAGAAGTTCTCCATTTAGCTGAAGTGTTTTGAATTTCAAAGAAGAAGAAAACAGAAGCGGCCATCATGGCCATACATCCAATAAAGAATGTAAAAGCAACGTAATTGTCACTAGCAATTACTTGCACGTTTAAAAGTGTTTGATTCATGGAGCAATTTTTTTTAAAAGTTAATAATTTTAAAAAATTTTTTGTTTAAAGAAACGGGTAAAAAAAATAAAAAACTGCCATATATAATTGATAATCAATTTGATAGACTTTTTTAAAGCGATTGTGCTTTCTTTATCTTTGACGAATAAATTAAACAAATTGCTGAATTAAAGCAATTATATTGTATCATTTTCTTGAAATAATCCAACTTAAACTAAGCCAGTTTTACTGTTATGGAAGGAAAAAACTAACCCAATTACAAAAAAAACAAACAATTCAAATGTAGAGACGAATTTAAATAAAGTCCCGTCCTTCAATCGGTCGGCCTAAACCCTGCTTTGGTTTTTGTTATATCTTCATTGATACCCTTAAGATTTAAATTACATACCGTGAAAAATTTCATCCTGGCATCATTAGCACTTTTTGTAAGCCTTAGTTTATTTGCACAAAAATCGAATCCCCCTGGTTTGGATTTAATTAAAGAAGCAGATTTAAAAAAGGATTTGTACGCATTTGCAGATGCACATTTTAAAGGCCGATCTGCCGGTACATTAGACGAATTAAAAGCGTCTATGTGGTTGGTTGAAAAATACAGAACAATTGGCTTATTGCCTGCAGGAGACGATGGTACATACTTGCAATTTTTTACCATGTGGCGTAATTGTATTTCAGATAATTCTTTCATTCGTATTCAAAACACAGAATATAAATTATGGAAAGATATTAGCGTTGCCCAAATGGCCAACGTTAATATCAATGCACCTATTGTTTATTTGGGCAACGCTTTAAAAATAGACACGAATAACGTTGATGTGAAAAATAAAGTAGTTGCTTTTGAAGCGGCCTCTTTGGGTATTAATTTAAATGTTTCTTTACCCACATGGAGGTATAGCAGAAGCATATTAACTAAATATGGAATGCCTTTAATTAAAAGAGGTGCGATTGCTATTATAATAGTTGCAGACGATGTTGCAGAAAAAGCTTGGGATGATGCCAATGAGAATTTTAAAAGAGGAAGCTATGATATTGAAGGAGGTCCTAATACAAGTGTAAACACAAAACTGCCTGTTTTATGGGTTCATAAAAATGCAAAAAATATTTTTGCGAACGGAGGTTTAAATATTGAAGCCAATTTAATTGTTGAAAAATATCCTTATCCATCTGTAAATATTATTGGTAAGATTGCAGGCACTGATCCTACATTAAAATCTGAATATTTATTATACAGCGGGCATCAAGATGCACATGGTATTCGTAATTCTATTAATAACGACTCTACTTATTATGGTGCCGATGACAACGGTAGTGTTGATGTTGCTATGCTAGCAAATGCAAGGGCTTTTGTTAAACATCCTGCAAAGCGTTCAATTCTTTTTGTAATACAAGGTGCAGAAGAAAGAGGCCTCTTGGGTTCTAGGTATTTTACTACGCATCCAACGGTTCCTATAACAAGTATTGTTGCGGTATTAAATGGAGATATGATTGGCAGAAACAATACCGATAGTGCTGCTGTGTTGGGTTCGCAACTGCCACATCGCAATTCAGCCGATTTAATTAAAATGGTATTAGACGCTAATAGCGAGGGCCCCAAATTTAAATTAGACACCACCTATGATAAAGTAACGCATGTAGAAGGCTGGTATTTTAGAAGCGACCATTTACCTTATGCTCGTTTAGGCATTCCCGCAGTGATGTATACTTCTTTATTACACGAAGATTATCATACGCCATCAGACAATGCAGAAAATATCAATTATCCCAAATTGAAAAAAATGGCTGATTGGATGTATCGTACTGGTTATAAAGTTGCTAATGCAATTAATAGACCTGCAACTGATAAGGGTTTTAAATTAGAGCGGTAATTGATTTCATTAATCAAATTCACTAATAAAACTTTGGTACTCTTTTTCGGCCGGATAGAAATAATAAACAACAATTAATTTCGTACGTTTTTTTATTGCAGAAATGTTGCGTGTATTCAGTTTCGCTTTTTCCTTTAAATATGCTAATAATGCTTTTGATAATTTTTGGTTATCAAATTCTTTTAGCGCCTTTATTTTTGAAATAGATAAATCTTTTTCAACAGTTAATTGATAAACCGCATTTTTTTGGCTTTCACCTTCGTAACCTTTAAAGAGATCGTGTAAGCGCTCATTATATTTTAGATGTAAATCATATTCGTTCAGATCTGTTATATGCTTCAACTTAAAGAATTGTAAAACAGCAATTTTATTATTGATCTCTTTTATATAATTGGTTTGAGCATTAGGATAATCAATTGAATTCATTTTTCTATCTAATTGCATCGATCCAGAACAAAGGTCGAACTGTAAAATTCCAGATCGATTGATTTGTGCGAAAACCAACCAATCAGTATTTTCATCTACCATTAAGTTGCAGTCGGTATTTAATGAAGCCTGAATTTTAATGGTTCTTATTTTTTTCCCTTTGTACAATTCCAATACTTCAATGTTTGCATCTTGGTATTCGCCATCTGCTGTGGGTGCAGATACCTTTAATATTTTAATTTTTGCAACGAAAGCCGATTTCTGAAAGTTATGTACTAAAATATCTTTTATACACTCGCATGCAAAACTAGTGCTACAAATAAAGAATGATGCAACCAGAATGAATGACTTCATTTTTTAAATTTATGAAATAATGTATTAAATGCTCAACCCATCGTTGAAACGTACTAAAACCGTTCGTTTATAAAAGGATATTCCCATATTGATATCTATCTTTAATGAATAATTAGTAGCCTAAACACATTTTTAGGTACGAAAAAGTGTAATTCAAATACATAATTATGTACGATAAAATGACTTTTAGCGGCTTATGAATATTATATTATTTGATGGCGTTTGCAATTTGTGCAATGGAACAGTTTTGTTTTTAATTAAACACGACAAAAAAAATAATTTGCATTTT
>JBAXPJ010000115.1:0-6445 GCA_037132335.1 Sediminibacterium sp.
AGGGGGTGTTTTCCTCACGCAGAGATAAGGTTAATTTTTGCTTGGGTTCGAGTCCCAGCCATTTCAAAATCTAGTTAGTTAAAAGCAACAATAACTTGAACTAATTAAATTTAAAAATATCATTTTCTTAAATGATATGCTTTAGGTTGTGTGAAAGTTCGAAGTCCTAGATGGGATAAAGTACTTCCAAACCCACTATTTTTTCTGCCGCTCCATGGTAAAGAAGGGCTTACACGATCGCAGCAATTCCAATATACGGTTCCAGCATTTAGTTCTGCTTGAATAGCTATGGTTCTTTGCTCATTAGAACAATATACAGAAGCTGTAAGGCCATATTGCGTATCGTTCATTAAATGAATGGCTTCTGCATCGTCTTTAACTTTCATGATGCCAATGATAGGACCAAAAGACTCTTCTTTCATCACTTCCATATCATGTGTTGTATTGACAATTACAGTAGGCTCGAAATAATTACCATTGCCTGTAATGATATTTCCGCCACATAGTACTTTCGCTCCTTTTGAAATAGCATCTTGTACTTGTGCTGCTAAAAAAGCAGGTTGATTTTTTCTAGTCAATGCACCAATGTAAACATTAGGTTCACCTGGGGCACCAATTTTATAAGTTTTTATTTCTTCAACAAAAGCGGCAACATAGGCATCGTATACTTTTTCATGAACATAAATACGTTCCACCGAACAACAACTTTGTCCGTTGTTGTAAAAGGCACCATCGGCCGTATTGATAGCGATATTTTTTATATCGAAAATATCTTCAGTAATATACAAGGGGTCCTTACCTCCTAATTCTAAACCACAAGGCTTCATTTTTTTACTTACTTGTTCATAAATATATTTACCTGTATGGTAGGATCCTGTGAAGAAATAACCATCAATATCGCTATTTAATAAAATTTCACCCACTTCCTTATCGCCTATAACTACCTGAAATACATTCTTTGGCACACCCGCTTCTATTAAAAACTTTGCAATTTGCAATCCAGTTAAAGTGGCCAATTCAGAGGGTTTATAAATAATAGCATTGCCCGCTAGTAAAGCTGGAATAAATACATTGGTTCCTACTAGATAAGGGTAATTCCAAGCTGATATATTACAAACAACGCCTAAAGGTTCATAGACAATTTTTTCGGTTGTAGCACCCGTTTCCACCATCCATTCTTCACTTAAATATTTTTCTGCATTATTAGTGAGCCACTCAATTCTTGCACAAGCACCATTAACTTCATTAATGGCTTGTTGAATTGGCTTACCTACTTCATTACTTAAAATTTCGGCACAAGACTGTATATTTTCTTGTAATAGACTTGCAAATTTTTGAATCACTTTAATTCTCTCATTCAAAAGTAATTTAGCCCATTTTTTTTGACCTACACGTAATTCAGTTAATTTATGCGCAATACTTTCTTTGGTATCTGTTTCAACTGTCGTAATAACATCGTTTGTTGCAGGATTAATAATATTCATAGTATTCATTTTAGAATTAGATTAAATTAAGTTACAATGATTAATTCTTATAATGAGACGCTTCTTTTAAAAACCAGTCTCGTATTTTTTTTGACAATGGATTTACTTCTTTATTTTCAATTCTTTCTGGATGCCATTGTACAGCCAATAAAGGAGATTTATTTTCTGAGTTTATCCATTCAATGCCTTCAACAATACCTTCTTCTGAATTACAATTTACTTTTAATGCCCCGCCTAGTGCATCTATGGCTTGATGGTGTGCGCTATTTATTTGACCATTTGTAAGTTGACTTATTTTAGCAAGTAAGCTATTGGGATCAATTTTTATTTGATGCACATGATCTATTCCATCCTTTGAACGATGATTCGTTTTCCCTGCAAACTCAATATCTGTAATCAGATTTCCACCAAGTGCTACATTGATCAACTGAAGCCCTCGGCAAATTCCTAAAATAGGCATAGAAAGTTTTAGCGCTTTATTAAATAGGCTAATTTCAAATTCATCTCTTAATCGATTCCAAGTATTAGGTTGATTCGGGTAAGTAACTATATTTTTATCAAAGTAAAATGGATCTATGTCTATTCCTCCTGTTAATAATAATCCATCACAGTCTATTAAGGCAGCTTCATTTTGTTTTTCCCAAGAAAGCTCAACTATTGCAATAGCATCGTCATCTCCTAAAATCCAAGCTGGATAATTGGCATAATTAGTTTCAGACTTACTAATGCCTATTTTTATTTTTCTGGTCACTATTTATAATGCGGTTTCGTATAATTTTTTGAAGTCTACTCTGCTTACCGATTTTGGATTATTGGGATGTGCGAAATCGGCAAAAGCCAAGTCAGATAAGATTTCTATATGTTCTTGTTTAACTCCTATCCCACTTAATTTTCTTGGGATACCCAATTGATCATTTAATTCAAATAGATAAGCTACTACCCCTGCGCCATTTTCTTCTTTCACACCTAGAGCCTTAGCCATTCTTGTAAATCTATCTTCAAATCCTTTAATATTATACTCCATGCCATAAGGCAAATTTACAGCATTGGCTAAACCATGATGTGTATCTAATAAACTTGACAAAGGATGTGCTAATGAATGCACTACTCCTAATCCTTTTTGAAAAGCAATAGCACCCATCATAGAAGCTAATAACATATCAGAGCGAGATTCAATGTCAGGATTTTTTACAGCTTTTACAATTGACTTAGCGATGAGGCGCATTCCTTCTAATGCAATACCATCACAAATTGGATGATAATTTTTTGCTAAAAATGCTTCCATATTATGTGTAAGTGCATCCATACCCGTAGCTGCTGTAATAAAACTAGGTAGTGCCATAGTTAATTCAGGATCGGCAAAAACTATTTTAGCTAGTAATTTTGGTGAGAATAATATTTTTTTCCGATGTGTTTCATCGTCCGCAATGATCGCAGAACGTCCTACTTCACTTCCAGTTCCCGATGTAGTTGGAATAGTTATAAAATGAGGAACCTCATTGGTTACATATATATCACCCCCTATTAAGTCGTCATATTTAAATAAATCTTCTCTATGGTTGATGCGTAATAAAATAGCCCTAGCAACATCAATAGCAGCACCACCACCAATACCAATAATACAATCACAATGACCTGCATCATAAGCATCTGCACCTTTATAGACGTCAGATTTTACTGGATTTTTATGAATGTCATTGAAAACGGTAACCTCTATTTTGTGGGCAAGAAGATCGGCTACCATTTTTTTAAAAAAGTCCAACCCGGCGATGGTCGAATCAGTCGCGATGAGCGCTTTTTTTAAATCATTCTTTTTTAAATAAGCAGGTAATTCTGCAATCACACCAGCTCCAAAACGGATGGTGGTAGGAAAATTAAATTGTGTTATCATATAATTTCAAAATATCTTTTTGTTTCCCAATCGGTTACTACTTTAGCAAATTGTCTTACTTCCCATTCTCTTGTTTCTGTAAAATGTTTAACAAATATTTCCCCGAATAGTTCCTTTGCTACTAATGAATTTTTCATCGCCTCTGTAGCAACGTCTAAACTTTTTGGGAAATGTTCACAATTCTCTGCTTTATAACCGTTGCCGGTAGTAGCAGGCTGCAGACTTAATTTATTTTTAATGCCATATAAGCCTGAGGCTAAACAAGCAGCTATGGCTAAATAGGGGTTGGTATCACTTCCCACTACACGACTTTCTAATCTGCAAGATTGATTTCCACCAGTTAATGCTCTCAAGGCAACTGTTCTATTGTCAACCCCCCAAGTGATAGTCGTTGGTGCCCATGCACCTTCTACTAATCTTTTATAGGAATTAATAGTTGGTGCTACCATGGGTAAAATATGGGGTAAGCAATACAATTGACCCGCTATATATTGTTTCATCGTCTCACTCATATTATTTGGTTGGTTCGCATCGTAAAATATATTATTTCCATTATTCCATAAAGATTGATGAACATGTCCGCTACAGCCTGGGAGGTTTTCACTTATTTTAGCCATGAAACTTGCAAGGATTCCATACTTATAAGCAATTTCTTTCACCGCTGTCTTAAATAAACACGCATTATCTGCAGCAGTTAGCGTATCACTATAGGTAATAGCTGCTTCATAAACTCCCGGACCGGTTTCAGTATGAATTCCCTCTAATGGAATATTAAATGATTTTAATTGATCAAATAAAGCAGAGAAAAAATCGCTGCGTTCGCTGCTTTTTAAAATGGAATAGCCAAACATGCCTGGCGTTAGTGGTGTCAAATTTTTCCCTTGTTTTTCGGCAAAACTTTGAGAGGTTTCTGCGAAGTTAAACCACTCAAATTCTTGTGAGAAATTAGCTTCAAAGCCAAGTGAAGCAGCTTCAGAAATAGTTTTTTTTAATAACTGCCTAGGGCATATTGGTAAAGGATTACCTGCAGGGTCTATAAATTCACCTAAAAAAAAAGGGAGCTCTTTTTCCCAAGGAATTTTTCTAAAGCTATTCAGAACCAATTTTATTTTCGCATCGGGGTACCCGCTATGCCAACCGGTGTAACTACTATTGTCATAGGCTTGGTCGGCCATGTCCCATCCAAAAATTACATCACAAAAACCCAACTCACTTTCTTTTGCTGCGATAAATTTTTCTTTGGAAATATATTTACCTCTCAACACACCATCAATATCTACTATAGCTACTTTAACCCTTTGAGCTGGATGATTTTTTACATAATCAATAATTTCTTGAGTACTCATTTTTTTAAAATTTTATAAATCACAAAAAAGAAAATTAAAATACCAAAGTAAATTAAAGCCTCCTGCCCATTAAAATAACAAAGTGAGATTAAACAAATAAAAGCTAAAACAAGCGCAAGTAGGGGCGTAAGGGGATAAAAAGGAACTTTAAAAGGACGGGGCATTGCTGGATGTGTTTTTCGCAACTTAAGCAATGATAGCATAGATAACATATATAAAGAAATTGCACCAAATACGGAGATAATAATTATTTGAGCAGTTTTTCCTGAAAAGATAATAAGAATTCCTAAGAGTGCATTAAATACCAATGCATTCGCAGGCGTTTTAAATTTCGAATGTACTTCTCCTAAAATTTTTGGAGCATTTCCGATTTTGCCAAATTCGAAAGTAGCTCTTCCACTTGCTAGAAGTAATCCATGAAAAGAAGCAATGAGCCCAAATAAACCAATACCAATTAGTAATTTATAAAAAACATGGTTATTGGCAAATATATGACCTAGTGCCATGGCCAATGGTGAATCAGAGCTAGAGCCATCACTAGTATACACAATGGCTTCCCAACCAGCAATACCAATCGAGGCTATAAAAATAAGAATACATAACACCACTAATGTTAGCAACGCCCAGCCAAATCCTTTGATAATATCTTTTTGTGGATGAATGGTTTCTTCTGCAACATTGGCAACGCCTTCTATTCCCAAAAAAAACCAAATGGCAAATGGGATGGCTGCAAACGCACCGCTCCACCCGTGAGGGAATGCATTTTGAGTAAATTGTTTTTCGGAAAAATGAGGAAGGGTAAGTGTTGAAAATAAAACTAGTTCTCCAACTGCTAAAATAGTTACGATCAGTTCAAAATTTGCTGCTGCTTTTACACCATATATATTTAATGATGTAAATAAAATATAAACAGTAACAGCAGCTCCTAGAATAGGTACCTGAGGAAATGCTAAATTAAAATATGCGCCGATGGCTATTGCTATAGCTGGAGGTGCAAAAATAAATTCAATGATTTGAGCCAATCCTGTTATAAATCCAATGTCTTTTTTAAATGCTCGTTCGGCATAATCATAGGCGCCACCTGCTTTAGGAATGGCACAAGCTAATTCTGTATAAGAAAAACTAAAACAAGAATACATAATTATCACTAACAGGGTGGCTATAGCCATTCCTAGAGTGCCCCCTTTTTCAAGACCTAAGTTCCAGCCAAAGTACATTCCTGAAATTACATAACCTACACCTAGGCCCCATAATAAAGTGGGTGTTAAACTACGTTTTAAGTGGCTTTCAGACATGCTTGTAATTTAATTAAATACGCACAAACTGCAACCTAAAGAAGCATAAATTTAATATTAATTCTGCAAAAATGCCCCATTAAATTACATATTGGAAGACCTTATTTATCTAATAAGCTGCTATTTTCATCAACACCATCAAATAGATATGACCTAACTATAAACAGGGAAAGTAAAATAGTAAGATATATGAGTTGTACACATGACAAATAAAACTACAAAACTGTTGTTTCAAACCCTTTTTCTTGGGAAATTCACATCAAATTTCTGTTTACAAAACTACCCGAGCAATCGGGGCAAGCTTTGGGTAAGGACACCATTCAGGGATGTCGGCGCAATGAAATGAAGCCGACCATCCCAATCAAGAAAAATTATTTTTCTGACCAAATATCTTTGCCTGAAATTTCCCAGGCACTTAATGATGGAAAC
>JBAXPJ010000116.1:0-6411 GCA_037132335.1 Sediminibacterium sp.
TTAGGATTTTTTAAAGTGCCTTCTAGTTTTTTTCAATCACTAAATTCCATTTTTGTAGTTGGCTTAGCACCAGTGTTTGCGTGGCTTTGGCTTAAAATGGGTAAGCGTGAACCAGCTTCTCCTTTTAAAATGGCTATTGGTTTATTTTTATTAGCCATTGGTTATTTGTGGATTGCATTTGGTGTTAAAGACGTTCAAGCAAATGTAAAAGTGAGTATGATTTGGCTTACAGGAATGTATATGATGCACAGCATGGGGGAACTCTGTTTATCGCCAATAGGATTATCGTTGGTAAACAAATTAGCGCCGTTAAAATTCGGATCCTTATTAATGGCTGTATGGTTTACAGCGAATGCATTTGCCAATAAATTAGCAGGGGTATTAAGTGGATATTACCCCGATGGAAAAACCACTTCGTTTTTAGGCTATCAAATTACCAATCTCTACGATTTCTTTATGTTATTTGTTGGAATGGCAGGAGTAGCTTCTTTAATACTTTTCTTGCTATCGAGTAAGTTGAAAAAAATGATGCACCAATAAGCAATTAAAAATTTAGGCGATGATTTTTTCATCGCCTTTTTTTTCTTAAATTTAAGCAATAAAAAATTTTCTATGTCTGAAGAAAAAAAAGTTTTCCAGCCATTTGTGGCACCAGAAAAAAACATGGCTGAACTAACGGTTAAGTCAATTTTAGTAGGGAGTTTATTTGGTGTAATTTTTGGCGCAGCCACTGTTTATTTGGCACTAAAAGCAGGACTAACCGTGTCGGCTTCTATTCCTATTGCGGTGATTGCTATAACCTTGGGCAGAAAATTTTTAAAGACAACTATTTTAGAAAATAACATTATTCAAACCACCGGCTCAGCAGGCGAAAGTATTGCTGCTGGAGTAGCTTTTACCTTGCCAGGGTTTTTGTTTTTATCATCACCAGATAGTGCTGAATATTTTAATTATCTCACCATATTAATTCTAGCCATTGTTGGTGGATTATTAGGAACGCTTTTAATGATTCCATTAAGAAGGGCCTTAATAGTTAACGAACACGATAATTTACCTTATCCCGAAGGAACTGCTTGCGGTGATGTGTTAAAAGCAGGAGAGAAGGGTGGCGATTTTGCCAAAACTGCTTTCTGGGGATTGGGTGTTGCATTTGTATATGCCATCCTACAAAAAATTATGCATGTAATTGCTGAAACGCCTTATTATGCTACAAAGCAAGCCAACAAATTTTTTCCATCTGCAAAAATTAGTGGAGAAATTACGCCAGAATATTTAGGTGTTGGTTATATTATTGGGCCAAAAATTGGTGGTGTATTAGTTGCGGGCGGTGTATTGAGTTGGTTGGTTTTTATTCCATTAATGTCTTCTTTAGTTCCTGCCGATATAATAGCAACGCAATTAGTAAAACTGGGCTATTTAGCCGACCTTACAAAAGCTGGGGGCAAAGGAAATTGGAATCCTATCACACATAGTTTTGCAGATTATTCTTCGGCGGTTTATTATGCATTTATTCGTCAAATTGGCGCAGGTACCGTTGCTGCTGGAGGGATCATCACATTATTAAAAACGATTCCTACCATTGTTAAATCTGTTAAAGGAAGTATTGCATCTTTAAAATCAGAAAACGCTGCTGGTTCACCTGCTATTTTACGTACCGATAAAGACCTAAGTTTAAAATGGGTGGGTTGGGGAACACTAGGATTGATTGCATTAATTACTGTATTACCACAAGTGCCTGGAAATAGCTTAGTTCAAAAATTATTAATTGGGGTTTTGGTCATTATATTCGGTGCATTATTTGTAACCGTATCGTCTAGAATTGTTGGATTAATTGGGTCGTCAAATAATCCAATTAGCGGTATGACCATTGCAACAGTAATGGGTACCAGTTTAATTTTTTTAAGTGTGGGTTGGACGGGTCAGTCATACGAACCACTTGTGCTTGTTGTAGGAGGAATGATTTGTATTGCAGCAGCTAATGCAGGTGCTACTTCGCAAGATTTAAAAAGCGGATACATTGTTGGAGCTACACCACGCAACCAACAAATTGCCTTATTTGTAGGGGCCATTGTTTCTTCAATTGTTATTGGGTTAACGGTTAAGTTTTTAGACAAACCAAGTGCTGAAATGCTTAGTCAGGGCATACATCATGCCATTGGTACCGAAAAATATCCTGCGCCTCAAGCCACTTTAATGGCCACACTAATTAAAGGAATTTTATCGCAAAATTTAGACTGGCAATATGTATTTGCAGGTGTTTTTTTAGCCATCACTATGGAACTATGTGGTATTAAATCACTCAGTTTTGCTGTGGGCGCATATCTGCCGCTTGCTACTACATTACCTATTTTTATTGGTGGTGCCATTCGTGGTATTGTTGAAATGAAACAAAATAAAGAAGGCAAAGCAAAGTCGGCTGATGAAGATGAATTGGGTAAAGGAAATTTATTTGCAACCGGACTCGTTGCAGGTGGAGCCGTTGCAGGCGTAGTGATTGCTTTTGTAGCTGGATCTGAATCTGGCGAAAAATTATTAAATGCAGTGAGTATGGAAGCTGGTATTAGCAACGCTATTTCAACGGGTGGATATTTTGTTTTGGGTACGTTTTTCTTTGCTGCAATGGGTATGATTTTGTACAAGGTTGCTAGAAAAGCATAGTATTTATAAGATTCATTAAACTTATGCGCCAATAAGCCATCCAATAATAAATCAATTGTTATGCTCTTAAAAAGAATGCTTAAAACACTTACAATAGGGTATCTATTAACGGTAGTTTTTGCTTTTACAAACACTATTGATTTTAATGATAAAACAAAAATTCGCTTGCCATATAAAAAAGCGGGGTTAACCACCCAACAAGCGGCCGCGCATTTATTGAATCGATTTAGTTTTGGGGCAAAGCCTGGTGAGGTAGATGCTGTAGTAGCGCAAGGTTTAGAAAATTGGTTAGAAGCACAACTAAAAGGCAAAGAATCCGATGACGATTTAAAACTGCGCTTAGAAAATTTAGACGCATTGTTGTTGAGTAATGAAACAATTGCCAATACCTATTTAACGCCAGGTCAAATTTTTAAACTAGCCATTAAGCATAAATTAATTGACAAGGATTCTGCAAAATCATTAGAACGCAAAGAATATCGTGCGCAGTTAAAAGAAATTATGGATCAAGAAGGGTTAAAACCTTTTCAAGAATTACAAGCGCAGCTAATCAATCAAAAAGTTCTTCGAGCAGCATACAGTAATAATCAATTACACGAAATACTCACCGATTTTTGGTTCAATCATTTTAATGTTTCACTCACCAAACCTCAGTGCCAGCAATTTATTTTACCTTACGAAAGAGATGCTATTCGACCCTTTGTTACTGCAGATTTTAAAGAAATGGTTTTTGCAACAGCCAAGCATCCTGCCATGTTGGAATATTTAGACAATGCGTCAAGTGTAAGTGATAATAACGATTTGTCAAAAAGTCCAGCAAGAGCAGCGATACAACAACGTTTACAAAAACCTTTAAATGATCGATTAGCAGATACAAATAAACCAGGAAATGCTTTTTTTAAACAAGCAGTAGCAGCAAAAAAAACGCAAGGACTCAATGAAAATTATGCGCGTGAAGTAATGGAATTGCATACACTTGGTGTTGATGGCGGGTATACACAAAATGATGTTACAGCAGTAGCCAAAGCCTTAACAGGATGGGCCGTTATGCCTTTGGTAAATGATGCACCTGGTAGAAAATTGATTGAAAAAATAGGTAAAGATGTGATGGAAAAAAGAGGATTTTTTTATCAAGGTGATTTTATGTTTCGCGCAGACAAACACGATGAATCTGCCAAACAAATCCTTGGAAAAAAATTCCCTGAATTTGGTGGTTACTACGAGGGGATGAAAGTATTAGAACTATTAAGTAGTCATCCATCCACAGCGAAATTTATTTGTAAAAAGTTAGCCATTCGTTTTGTTAACGATCATCCTTCCGATGCATTGGTACAAGAAATGGCTGATAGTTTTTTAAAGCACAACGGCAATATTAAAGAAGTGCTAATAACCATGGTAAATAGTACTGAATTTTGGAATGAAAATGCGCTGCGCGAAAAAATAAAATCACCTTTTGAATTAGCTATTAGTGCTATCAGGTCTACTAATGCCAATGTAAAAGAACCCGTTCAAATTTTTAATTGGTGTAATAAAATGGGGCAACGATTTTATTTTTATCAAGCACCAACAGGCTTTCCAGACAAAGGTGATTATTGGATTAACACAGGGGCATTATTAAATAGAATGAATTTTGGGCTAGCATTTGCTACTGGAAAAATTCCTGGCGTAACCCTTGATTTACTAGCACTCAATGAAAATCATGAGCCTGAAAGTATTGAAGATGCATTGCGTATTTATAGTAAATTATTATTGCCAGAAAGAAACCAATCCGAAAACATCAAACGCTTATCTGCGCTAGTGCGTGACGAAAATATGGCCAATAAAATTTCCGATGCAACAAGCAAATTACCACAGCCTGAAATAGTGCCTGAAACAGATATGATGCAGTTGAATACTTCATTTAAAAGGAATCCGAATGCTGGAATGCGCAAACAGAATCAATCGATGGCGGTAACTACTGGCAACAATTCAACTGTTTCGCAGGTCACAGGAGTAATTATTGGATCACCTGAATTTCAACGAAAATAAAATATTGAATATGATAGAACGTCGTGCTTTTATGAAATCGGGTGCCTTGGCTTTATTTGCTTCAGGTTTTGGAGGGCTGCCTAGTTTTATTGCACAAGCAGCAAACAGCAATAAAATCATACAACCCTATAAAAAAAATAAAACCCTTGTATGTATTTTTCAGCGAGGTGCCATGGATGGTTTAATGACGGTAAGTCCTTATGCCGATGCCAATTTAAAATCACTCCGCCCAAGTTTGTACATGAGTCCTTCCGAAAAACAGGGGGGGCTAATTGATTTAGATGGTCAATTTGGATTGCACCCTGCTATGGCAGCATTGTCGGGTTATTTTACCAGTAAACAAATGGCCATTGTACATGGTGTAGGAAGCCCTAATAATACGCGTAGTCATTTTGATGCACAAGACTATATGGAAGCTGGAACCCCTTATAATAAAGGAACAGCCAGTGGTTGGTTAAATAGAGCTGTTGGATTAATGGGGCACGAAGCAACTCCATTTAGGGCGGTGAGTTTAACCAATTCTTTGCCAAGGAGTTTGTATGGCGATAATGAAGCACTTGCCATTAGTAACCTGCAAGATTTTGCCATACAGGCGCGCAATACACCCATTGCCATGAATTCAGCCTCAAAATCATTTGAGCAATTATATGATCAAACTTCTAATAGTTTATTAAGCAAAACGGGCAAAGAAAGTTTCGATGCGCTTAAAATGCTTAACATTAATACTTTAAAAAATTACCAACCAGCCAAAGACATAGTTTATCCTACAACACCTCTTGGAAATTCTTTAAAACAAATAGCTGTTTTAATAAAAATGAATTTGGGTTTAGAAGTGGCTTTTGCAGAAAGTGGTGGATGGGATACACACGTAAACCAAGGAACCACTAATGGCGCACTGGCAAGAAACCTGAAAGATTTTAGCGATTGTATTGCAGCTTTTTGGAAAGACTTATCAGCCTATCAAGACGATGTAACTGTAATGACCATGACCGAGTTTGGACGCACTGCACACCAAAATGGTACAGGTGGAACAGACCATGGCAGGGCCAGTTGTTTGTTTGTTTTAGGCAATGATGTACAAGGTGGCAAAGTGTATCAAAACTTAAAATCCTTAGCCAAAGAAGACCTTGAAGATGGGCGAGATTTACCCGTTAGTACCGATTTTAGATCGGTATTTAGCGCAGTAGCCAATCGTCATTTAAGTATCAATGATAATAAAATTTTATTCCCAGAATGGTCGGGCAATTCGCTTAATTTAATGAAGGCCTAAGCTTAGTTTTGTTTTGACTCGTTATATTTGCTATCTAAATTTACAGAGATGTTGTATTTATTTACCATGGATAGCTTGGTTAGTTTCTTGGTTTTGGTAGTCTTAGAAATTGTATTAGGAATTGACAATGTGATTTTTGTTTCCATCATATTAAATCGCCTACCCAATAAAGACCAAAAAAGAGGAAGAGTCACTTGGATGGTTACTGGAATGGTCATGCGCTCTATTTTATTATTTGGGTTAACCTGGTTACTTGCTCAAAAGGGCAAATCTGTTATAACTGTTTTTGAAAAAAGTTTCGACCTCTCAAGTTTGGTGATGTTGGCTGGCGGCCTTTTTTTAATTTACAAAACAGTCAAAGAAATTCACGAAAAATTAGAAGGAGATGCAGATCTTGAAGCAGGAATTGTTTCTAAACCATTGTCATTTTCTAAAGCAGTGTTTCAAATTATTTT
>JBAXPJ010000117.1:0-6389 GCA_037132335.1 Sediminibacterium sp.
ACCCGGGACCTCAGGGTTATGAATCCTGTGCTCTAACCAACTGAGCTACCTCGCCAAAATTCATCCGTATATTTCTTATTCGGGGTGCAAATATAGGGGTTTCCCTAAAATGAAAAACTTAGTATGCCAACAATTTACTAATACGGTCGGCAACTTTTAGTGCGGTAGGTAACATCGCTGCTTCCAAAGCCACGTTTAACGGGACTGCTGGAAGATTTTTGGCTCCCATCACTTCAACGCGGGCATCCAAAAAATGATAACAATTATTAGAAATCCTAAGCGATAATGCTTCGGCAAAGCTGTTATTTTGTTGTTCTTCGGTAAGCACTAACACTTTTCCGTGTTTTCGTGTGCAGTCATAAATGGCTTCTTCATCTAAAGGATATAAAGAACGCAAATCTAATACCTCTACTTTGCCAGGATGCAATTCTGCTGCTGCTTTTGCCCAATAAACACCCATTCCATAAGTAATTACACAAACAGACTCTCCACGTTTTATCGAACCAGCATCTGCGTGTAAAATAATATTCGCTTTTCCCAAGGGGATGATATAATCTTTAGCAGGCTCTGCCATTTTAGAATCTTCCGTCCCAGGCACTTTGCTCCAATAAAGACCTTTGTGCTCTAACATTACAACAGGGTTAGGATCTAAAAAAGCTGCTTTCATCAAACCCTTCATATCTGCTGCATTAGAAGGATATACCACTTTAATTCCTTTAATACTTAATAGGGTACTTTCTATACTGCCACTATGATATGGGCCACCACCACCATAAGCGCCAACAGGAACCCGCAAAAGCATTTGAATAGGAAACTTGCCATTTGTTAAATAGCAAGATTTTGCCACTTCGGCAACCAATTGGTTGATACCAGGAAATATATAATCGGCAAACTGCACTTCTACAATTGGCTTTAATCCTAAAGCAGACAAACCAACTGTAGAACCTATTATATAGGCTTCTTGAATAGCGGTATTAAAAACGCGATGGTCTCCAAATTTTTCTGCTAAAGATGCGGCTTCTCTAAAAACACCACCTAGTCTACTTCCCACATCCTGACCATATAAAATAGCTTCCGGATATTCTTGCATCAATTCATCAATAGCATGCAATGCGGCATCAACCATTAATATTTTCTCTGCTTTTTTGGGAGACCTTTCTCCGCGCTCTTCTTTAATAACACTTGGTGCAAATACATGATCTTCTACCGACTGAATATCTGGCTCGGCAGCAGCTTGTGCTTTTTGAAAATCAATTTTTATTACATCACTTGCAGCAACTTCTATTTGATTTATCACATGTTCTTCAACACCAACACTACTTAATAAAATTCGCAATTTTGGAATAGGATCATACAATCCATGTTTTAATAAATCTTCTCTACTTCTATAAAATTCTTTTCTAACGCCACTAGTATGATGCGATATTAAAGGCAATTTTGCATGCACTAAAACTGGCTTTCTTTCTATTCTTGCATAAGCAATTGCTTGCTCCATTGTTTCATAACTATGTATAAAATCACTGCCATCACATTGCATTCTTTTCAGCCCTTTAAAACCTGCTGCATACTCATACGCATTCATCGAACGCGTTTCATTGGCAGTTGCACTAATAGACCATTGATTGTCTTGAACCAAATAAACTACGGGCAATTGTTTTAATGCAGCAAATTGTAATGCTTCACTAATTTCTCCTTCTGTCATGGCACCATCACCCATTGAACAAAGTACAATAGGTAATTGTCCATCTGTTCCTTTGCGTAAATTAGCGTTTTGGTGTTGCTCTAAAAACTGAAGCCCTTGCGCCAAACCCGTTGTAGGTATAGCTTGCATACCAGTTGCACTACTTTGATGAATGATGAGTGCCCTGTTTTTATTTTTATTACTAGGATGACAATAATACGATCTGCCTCCCGAAAATGGATCTGCTTTTTTTGCCAATAATTGTAACATTAATTCATAAGGACTAAAGCCTAATGACAACAACATACTATCATCTCTGTAATAAGGACTAACCCAATCGCAGTTTAATAATTGCATGCCTGTAGCTACTTGTATTGCTTCGTGTCCGCGGGATGTAGCATGGACATACTTGCACACTTGACGGTTAGCCTCATATGTTTCACACATGGCTTTCGCTGTAACCATCAGCTTGTATGCATCAGAGAGTATGTTTGCTGTAAGCATTACTTAATATTGCCCAATACTTTGAACTATTTTATGGTTAGATCAAACATTTTTTCTTTTTCTAAAAACCCTTCTAACAAATCTCCAGCAACACATTCGCCAACACCTTCAGGCGTTCCTGTATAAATCAGATCGCCAACATTGAGTGAAAAATAAGTTGAGATATTTGCTATTATTTTATCGAACGAAAAAATCATTTTGGTAGAGTCTCCTACTTGCACGGGAGATCCATTTTTTAAAAGCGAAAAATGAAAAGGTATAGATAAACGCTCTGCAGTTAAATCAATCCATTTACCCAAAACAGCAGAATCATCCCATGCTTTTGCTTTCTCCCAGGGAAGACCTTTTTTCTTTAAATCGGCTTGAATATCTCTCGCTGTAAAATCAATGCCTAAACTAATGGCATCGTAATAATCAGAAGCTTGGTTCTCTGGAATATTTCGTCCGTTTTTTGAAATACGGATCACTAATTCAATTTCGTGGTGGAGTTCTTTTGTAAATGTAGGATATAGAAATGGCGTGTTTCCAGACCATAATGCGGTAGCAGGCTTCATGAAAATAACCGGTTCCTCGGGTAAATCATTGCCTAATTCTTTTGCATGCGCTGCATAGTTACGCCCAACACAGAAAATGTTCATAGCTCTAGTACGGATGATTGGTTAAATCATATAAACACTAGCTATAACTCTAATTAAGCTTATTTATTATGTGAAAATCAAATTATTTACTTGGCTCATGGTCTTTTCCAAGCCTATTGAGGCGAACAGGGTGATAACCTCCGTACATTTTTCTATTTTTTGGTTGACGATTGCCTGTTCAGATGCTTCCCATCTTCCCAAAACAAAATCTACTTGGCGACCTTTAGGAAATTGATTGCCTATGCCAAAACGGAGCTTTGGGTACATATCGGTACCAAGTGTTAGTTGGATATCTTTTAAGCCATTATGACCCGCGTCTGTTCCATTTCCGCGTAGTCTGATTTTCTCTAGCGGTAATGCAAGATCATCAACGATGGTAAGGGTATGATCTATGGCTATTTTTTCTTTGTCTAACCAATATTTAAAGGCTTTTCCACTGAGGTTCATAAAGGTAGTAGGCTTGATACAAATAAAGGTTTTGCCCTTCCATTTTACCTCCGCAACATCTGCCAAACGTTCTGCTTTAAAAAAACCACCTTGTTTTAATACGAACTCGGTTACCACATCAAAACCAATGTTATGACGGGTATGACGGTATTCATCGCCAATATTACCAAGCCCTATAATTAGATATTTACTCATATTAATCCTTCAAAAATAGCGTCTTGCTTACGAAGTACAAAATGCATCAATGCAACACGTCTTAAATAACCAATAAGGCAAGTATCATTATTTCAGAACGGGGCTATGCCTTATAACAAAAACGCCCCCGAAATCTCGGAGGCGTTTGGATATTGGATTGCGTCCAATTATTTTTTCTTAGCGTCTTTTTCCGCTGTTGCTTCTTCTTGTTTTAATTGACGAGTCATTACTACAGAAGCGATAGGAATACGAGGTGAGTTCTGAATTTCATAATTCGGATCTTTCACATCTTCAACACGAATGTTCTCGTTTAATTCCAAATTGGTAATATCTACTTCAATTGTTTCTTTCAAGAATTTAGGTAAAGTCTTGATTTTTAACGCTTTCATTTTAATTACCAATTTACCACCACCTTTAACACCAATTGAAGTTCCTACGAATTTCAAAGGTAAGGTTGCAATAACTTTTTTGTCTTCAACTAATTCTAGCAAATCCACGTGGATCAAACTGTCGCTAATTTTGTCGAATTGTAAGTCTTTCAAAATACATGTGTATGTTTTACCATCCACTGTAACATTAGCTAATTGGAATTCACCAGTGTACACTAAAGGCTTGAAAGCCTTAGCAGGAGCATAAAAATTGATCTCCGTAGCACCCCCGTAAATTACACCTGGCACGTTTTCCTGAGAGCGAATTTGGCGGGCGGCTTTTTTGCCATGCTCGGTCCTCAGTTGTCCTTCGATTGTAACTGTTTTCATTTTAATAAATTTTTTGGACGGCGAAGGTAAGAAAGAAATGGTAGATAATAGCAGATACCCACTAATATCTCTAAAATAAATAAGCTTATTTCAGGTGCATTAGTATTTGAAAGTTGATCGTAATAAAAATAATTCCAAAAATAAATAAGCCTGTTTCAGGTGCATTTCTGCTTGAAACAGGCTTATTTAATCGATTTTAGAAAATTGGAATTAAAACTAACCCCTTCCTTTCAACTGAGAATGTATAAACAAACTCGTAATACTCTTATTCTCGTATGCGTTTCTAATAGCAATTGCAAATAGATCAGCAACAGAAATAGCTTTTATTTTAGTAGACTCGCGTTTTAGTGGAATGGTATCACAAACAACCAATTCTTCTAGTATACTATTTTCAATATTGTCATAAGCAGGGCCACTTAACACAGGATGTGTAATCATTGCCCTAACACTATTTGCCCCTTTTTCTTTTAATAAACTAGCCGCTTTTGCTAAGGTTCCACCAGTATCACAAATGTCATCCACCAATATAATGTCTTTACCAGTAACATCCCCAATCACAACCATACTAGCAATTTCGTTTGCACGTTTACGGTGCTTGTCGCAAATAACCATTGGTGCATTAAAATAACTGGCTATTTCTCTCACACGATTGGTACTACCAACGTCCGGAGCAGCAAAAGCCAAGTTGCCTAATTTAAGTTGTTCAATGTAAGGGATGAAAATAGCAGAACTGTCTAAGTGATCAACAGGTACATCAAAAAAACCTTGAATTTGAGGTGCGTGTAAATCCATTGTAATAATCCGATCTGCACCAGCAGATTCCAATAAAGTAGCAATTAATTTTGCCCCAATTGCAACCCTAGGTTTATCTTTTCTATCTTGACGTGCAAACCCATAATAGGGAATTACTGCAATTACTTTGTAAGCACTGGCTCTTTTAGCCGCATCAATCATTAGCAATAATTCCATCAAGTTATCGGTAGGAGCAAATGTGCTTTGTACTAAAAACACATAATCACCGCGAATACTCTCTAGAAAAATGGGTTGAAACTCCCCATCACTAAATTTTTGAATGTTTATTTTGCCAATTGGAGCACCAAAACGTTGCGCAATTTTTTCAGCCAACTTTTGCGATCCAGTACCTGAGAATATCTTAACATTAGGATTCATAAGATTGCTTGCGTGTCCGGCGAAGATAGATATTCGTTTAAGAAATTCTAAATTGATAAGCGATTAAATTTCAACATGTCGAAAACTTCTATAAAAAACTGGTCAACCGACGACCAACCAAGAGAAAAATTATTGCTGAAAGGTGCGGAAACATTGACTACTACGGAGTTATTAGCCATACTAATTAATAACGGCACAAAGCAGCAATCTGCACTAGAATTAGCGCAAGAACTCATGCAACATGTGCATAACAATTTACAGAACTTAGGAAACTCCTCTGTAAATGAGTTGGTAAATCTAAAGATCAAAGGTTTAGGAAAAGCAAAAGCAATTAGTATTGTTGCTGCATTAGAATTAGGTATTAGAAGATCGATGGTTTTAAAGAAAAAAACAACCATCAAACAAAGCAGTGATGTGGCAGCTTATCTGCAAGCACAAATTGGCTACAAACAAAAAGAAGTGTTTGTAGTAGTGTATTTAAATAGAGCTAATAAAATTATTCAATACGAAGTAATCAGTGAAGGAGGAATGACAGGAACAGTTGCTGATCCAAGAATTATTTTAAAAAAAGCATTAGACCATCGTGCCGTATCAATTATACTCTGTCACAATCATCCCAGTGGAAATCTATTACCCAGTAAGGCCGACGAGCAACTCACCTCAAAAATCAAAGCAGCCGCAGGATATTTAGACATCCAAGTAATGGATCATATAATAGTAAGTGAAGAAGGCTACTATAGTTTTGCAGATGAAGGGTTGATGTAAATATTAAAACAGAGTGGATTTAAATAGATAATGATTTGATAAGAATTTTGAAGGAACAAATCATCTTTACTGATTAGTATACAAACAATCTTAAATCATCTTTACTCATTACTAAACATACATTGATAAATCATATACCAACCTTGCCATATGCACATAAAAAAACCCATTCAAATTAATGAACGGGTTTTTTATAATAAATATGGCAGCTACCTACTCTCCCGGCTTAAC
>JBAXPJ010000118.1:0-6334 GCA_037132335.1 Sediminibacterium sp.
TTTAACATCTTCACCGGGAACGATTGCGTAGATATATGATCAATTTTTGCATTTTGGTTGTCTTTATAGCGAAGAATTGATTTTTTTTGCAATTCTTAAACGATTTTATTTACTAAAATGCTTGCCATGATCGTGTGCTATCTCTTGTTGGGTATCAGAAGCTATTTAAAGCTTACCCTTGTTCAATTTAAAAATTTATTACTTGTTTCGCCAAAAAATAAGGCGCAGCAAATGACTTCTAAGTTTGCAATTGCATTTACAGTAATGATTGGGGTTTGTTTTTTGCAACCAATTGCTGCACAGACTACTGCAAAAACAGTTACAGGAAAAGTAACTAGTTCCGACAACCAACCCATTGAAGGTGCAAGTATCAGTTTAAAGGGTGGTGCAAAAGCAACTTCTTCCGATAAAACTGGTAAGTACGCTATAAGTGTTCCTGCTAATGCGGTATTGGTTTATTCATTTGTTGGATACGCTTCAAAACAAGAATCTGTAAACAACAGATCTGAAATAAATATTTCACTTGTTGCCGAGACCAAAGAAGTAGACGAAGTGGTTGTTATAGGTTATCAAACAGTCAAAAGAAAAGACTTAGTAGGAGCCGTTGCTTCAATTAGTGCAAAAGAATTAAAAGACAATCCTATGAACTCTGCTGCTGAAGCCTTAGCTGGAAAGTTAGCTGGTGTTCAGGTTAGTGTATCGGAAGGTGCTCCAGGTGCCGATGTGGATATTTATGTGCGTGGAAGAAGCTCTATTACACAAAGTGGTTCTCCATTATATGTTGTGGATGGTGTGCAAGTAGAAAATGCATTATCTATTTTATCTCCACAAGATATTCAAACGATTGACGTTTTAAAAGATGCTGCTTCTACTGCTATTTATGGTGCTCGCGGATCTAATGGTGTCATTTTAATTACTACCAAAGGCGGCAAAAATACAGGTGGCAAAACTTCAGTAGTCTATAACGGTTTTATGGGAGTAAGTAATTTATCTAAGCAATTAGATTTAATGGATCCATATAACTATGTATTATGGGCTTATGAAAGAGCCAAATACACTGAAAACCCAACAGATACAAGTGTTGTAGCGCAGTATATCAAAAGAATGAGCAATTTTGATACAATTGCCAATACCTATAAAAACTATGTGTCTCCACAAAATTGGCAACAAAGAGTTTTAGGTAGAGATGCCATGCAAATGACCCATAATATTTCTGTAACAGGAGGAACTGCTGCTACTCAATATAATTTGAGTGTAACTGCCAACAAACAAGAAGGCTTATTAATTAATTCAGATTACGATAGAAAATTGGCAAGTTTTAGATTCGACCATAAAGTATCAGATAATTTAAAAATTGGTTTTAATGTACGTTATAATCAACAAATAATTGGTGGTGCAGGTACTTCTGATGTAGGAGGAGCGGGTTCAAACAGGTTGCGTCAATATATTAGATATAGGCCGTTTTTATTGCCTGGTCAAGCAGAAGATTTTTATGACCCAACTTTAGATGCCAATAGCCCGGGTAATGGATTGAACTTAGTTAACCCAATTCAAATGGCAGGTGCAGAATATCGTGTTAGAAATATCACAGCGTATAACTATAATGGTTATGCGAATTATAATTTCTCAAAATTGTTTTCATTTAAAAGCACATTTGGGTATGATATGAATACAACCAATTCATATGGTTACGATGATACCCTAACATCAAATTCTAGAAACTACAATAGATTACCTGTTTTAACACTAAATACTGTTGCAAGAGGTACTATTAATAACTCAAATGTGTTTACTTATTCAAACCCTAGCTTGTTTAAATCTAAACATGCTTTAGATGTTTTAGCCGGGCAAGAAATTTATCAAACGAATACAAAAGTTAACAGTTTAGAAGTTAGGTATTTTCCTGTTGGAACTTCACCTGAATTGGCTTTTGCAAACTTAGGTTTAGCAACGCCTCCAGCAGGACTCGCGCAACCAAAACTAGCATCTACCGAAATTAATACTACCCAATTATCTTTTTTTGGAAGGATCAATTATAGTTACGACAGAAAGTATTTATTAACCCTAAATTTCAGGGCCGATGGATCTTCTTTATTTGGACCTGATTATAGTAGTTTAATTACGCCAACTGATCCTACAAATCGTAAATGGGGTTACTTTCCTTCTGCCTCAGTTGCATGGAGATTGTCTGATGAAAACTTCATGAAAAAACTTGAATTCATTAGTGATGCAAAAGTTAGGTTGAGTTATGGACAGTCTGGAAACAATAGGATTGCAGCTTATGGTTATACAACTGGTTATGCGCCTCCAACAAATGGTGGATATGGTGTAAATGATGTATTGAATTACACTTTAACCCTTCCTTCAAGACTAGGAAATCCTTCTTTGAAATGGGAATCATTAACTTCTCAAAACTTAGGATTTGATTTAGGTTTCTTAAAAAATAGAATCACATTAACAGTTGATATCTATTCAAATATTACTAAGAACTTATTAATCGAAAATAAAATACCACCAACTTCTGGATATACCACACAATATCAAAATGTGGGTAGTACACAAAATGACGGTATTGAATTGCAACTAGGCTCTACCATTATTAGAAACAAAAATTTCAAATGGACAGCTAATTTCAATATAGCCTGGAATAAAAATAAAATCACAAGTCTTGGTTCACAAACCAGTTTTACTGCTAACTCAGGTTGGTTCAGTTCAACTGCTAATCCAGATGATTATTTGTTAAAAGTAGGCGACGAAATAGGTGCTATTTATGGATTAAAAACAGACGGATTTTATACCACTAATGACTTTACAACTTCTAATTATGTAAACGCTGCTAATAATTTAAGGTATCCTACTTTGTTATACCAGTATACTTTAAAGCCTGGTGTTGCAAATGCAGCTGCAGTGCTTTCTACTGGCTTAGCTTCTCCTGGATTAATTAAATATGTAGATGTAAATGGAGATGGCAAAATAACTATTGCAGATGACAGAACTATTATAGGGCATGCACTTCCTAAGTTTACAGGTGGGTTTAGTCAACAGTTTGCATACAAAAATTTTGATGCAAGTGTTTTCTGTACCTTCTCTTATGGTAATGATGTGTACAATGCAAATAAATTAGAATTCGCTTCTGCATATGGTGTTGATCAAAACATGCTAGCTATTAATAATAATCGTTGGAGTTATATAGACGCTAGTGGTAATTTGCTTCAAAAACAAATTGATGCATCCACTGCAATTGGTATTGCACCCGATCAGTTGGCGGCTTTAAATGCAAAGGCTCAAATTTGGCAACCAAGTTTAAGCACCAATGGATTTATACCTAGTTCATATGCAATTGAAGATGGTTCTTATCTGAGAATTTCAAATCTTACTGTAGGATATACACTTCCTCAACAATTAACACAAAAAGCTAAAATAGCAATGTTCAGAATTTACGCTACTGCTACTAATCTTGCAACCATTACAGGTTATTCAGGATACGATCCAGATGTGAATGCTAGAAGAGGTACACCTTTAACACCTGGTGTTGACTATGGTTCTTATCCTCGTGGACGCACATTTGTATTTGGTGTAAACGTTACATTTTAATTAAATAAAAATATTTGTTATGAATACTGTATTAAAAAAATTGCAACAAACTACAATCATGCTACTTTTTGCTGTAGCGGTATTGTTGACTGTTTCTTGTAAAAAATATTTGTCTCCTGCACCACTTTCTACGATAGATCCTAGCATTGTATTTAACAATGTACCAAATGCTAAAGCAGCTGTAATGGGTGCTTATATGGCAATGGCAGGTGATTTTGGATATGGTATAAGGGTAAGTTATTATTATGCTTATGATGATGATTGTATTATGGGTGGCGGTTCTGCTTTGAGTTCTGCAAGGCATGAAGAAGCGCACTATACATTGTCTGCAGCCAACACCGATATTGTAAATACATTTAACCAGTTTTATGCTGGTATTGAAAGAGCGAATAACTGTATTTATTTTATTCCAAAAATGCCACAATATGCAACAGGTTCTGCTGCTGATAAGGCAGAATTACAAAGGCTTTTAGGCGAATCATTGATTATTAGAGCGCAATTCTATTTTGAATTAATGCGTATTTGGGGTGATGTTCCGGCACAATGGGAGCCGTCAACATTTTTGCCAGATTTATTCTTAGGTAGAACTAATCGCGATACTATTTACAACCATATTTTAGCAGACCTTGCTGCAGCAAAACCATTATTACCTTGGAGATCAACTGTTGCACAAGACGAGCGATTTACAAAAGGAACTGCGATGGCATTACGTGCTAAAATAGCCTTGTTTGCAGGTGGCTACTCATTACGTCAAAATGGACAAATGAGTCGGGTAAGTAATTATTTAGATTATTATAAAATAACCAAAGCCGAAACTGATACTTTAATTAGTAATAGAAGTCAGCACACTTTATTTACAGGTGGTTATAAATCATTCTGGAGAGATGTAATTGATGCGCACAAAGCGATTGATGCTTCTGGTGAATTAATTATGCAAGTTGCAATGGCTAATGGAACAAATTCCGACAGTAAAATAGGTGCTCAAAATGGCACCAAAATAAATGGCGTTGGCGGATCTTTAGGTAATATGCTTCCTACCTATTTTTATCAATTTGATTCTACCGATGAAAGAAGAGATGTAACATTTGTACCATTTGAAGTGGTAAGAGATGTTTATGGTAGAGGCCATGCTAGTAATAGTATTTATGATGGTAAATTTAGAAGAGACTGGATTACTAGCCCTAGTTACTATATGAGTTCTGGTGCAACTACTGGTACAAATCCTGTAACACTTACTCCAGCTTCTAATACATCGATTCAAAATTTTCAATTAAACTGGCCGCTAATTAGATTCTCTGATGTATTATTAATGAATGCAGAAGTTGACAATGAAATTAGTAATGGACCAAGTGCCAATGCAATAGCCAACTTTAAAGAAGTAAGCCAAAGAGGTCATAGCGGAAATGCTGCACTAGTTCCTGTAGTTCCTACCGATAAGGATGGATTTTTTAAATTATTGGTAAAAGAAAGAGGTCTTGAATTTGGTGGAGAAGGTATTCGCAAATTTGATTTAATTAGATGGAATTTATTAAATACAGCATTAGCTGAAACCAAAGCAAATTTAGCCAATATGGCTGCTGGCCTAGCTATGACTGCCCCTAGTTATATGGCTGCACCACCTGCATATACGATGTCTGCAAACTTGCCTGCATCTATGTATTTTTATCAAAATGCTTTGGCCACTGATGGAAAAATCTGGGCCAATTCTTTTTACACAACAACACCTGCTGTTGTGCCAATAGACAATACCGTTACACCTGCAGCAGCAATTGCAGCTGCCAATAAAATTGCTTGGTATAAAAATGCAAATATCACTACCACTTATGTAAACTATATTGGGTATGGTTTTGTAACAGGTAAAAGTGAATTATATCCGTTGCCTCAAGCTTCTATTGATGCGAATTATAATTTAAAACCACAGAATCCTGGGTATTAATTAATTTTTTTTTTAAAATAACTTAATAAGGCTGCCCGTATATGGCAGCCTTATTAAGTATATTGATAAAGTTAGTGCATAGTTGATTTTTAAAATATTGTTACAAATTTCGAAAATGGAATAAATTTATTTTATGAGAAAAGAAATCAAGTCTATTTTTTTTGTAAGCTTTCTATTCTTCAGTTTTAGTTTACATGCACAAAAACAAATCGTTCCACCAGTAGTATTTCCATCTAAGTTGGTAGTATCAAAAGACGGAAGAGGCAATTATAAAACCATTCAAGAAGCCATTAATTCAGTACGAGATTTGGGCCAAAAAACAGTTCGAATTTTTATAAAAAATGGTATCTATCACGAAAAAATAATTGTACCAACTTATAAAACCAATATTTCTTTAATTGGAGAATCTGAAGACAGTACCATTATTACCAATGATGATTTTTCTGGAAAACCAATTCCTAGTGGAAATGATGGAATGGGAAAAGATAAGTTTAATACTTTTAATTCTTATACTGTTTTAGTAGAAGGAAATGATTTTTCTGCGAGTAATTTAACGATACAAAACACAGCTGGTGCTGTAGGGCAAGCATTGGCTTTGCATGTTAGTGCAGATCGAGTGACAATTAAACATTGCAAAATTTTAGGCAATCAAGATACCCTTTATTTAGCAACAGAACAAAGCCGTCAATACTACCAAGACTGTTTTATAGAAGGTACTACCGATTTTATTTTTGGTGAGGCAACTGTGGTATTTGAATCTTGTACTATAAAAAGTAAAACCAATTCTTTTATCACAGCAGCTGC
>JBAXPJ010000119.1:0-6248 GCA_037132335.1 Sediminibacterium sp.
TGGGAAAAAAGAAATTTCGATCAAGATGGCGATGGGCTCTATGATGCATACGCTGCTATATGGGCAAGTGATGCGTTACAATATAGCGGGGGAGGTGTAACACATAGTTCTGCTTATAATTACAAGGCAAATAAGTTAGCTGCTACTATTGCCCTATTACTTGGTGAAGATGCAAGGCCATTTGAAAAAGAAGCAACAAAAATTCATACAGCAATCAATCAATATTTGTGGTTACCAAATAAAGGTTGGTATGCCGAATACAAAGATTTATTAGGATTAAAAAAAGTGCATGAACAAGCCGCCTTGTGGACGGTATACCATAGTTTAGATAGTGAAGTGCCCAACGCGTTTCAGGCCTATCAAACCATGCAGTATGTAGATGCGCAAATACCACATATTCCTGTTAGAGCAGTGGGTTTGCCAAATGAGTTCTTTACTGTTTCTACCAGCAATTGGATGCCTTATACTTGGAGTTTAAATAATGTAGCACTAGCAGAAGTAATGCATACAACTTTAGCGCAATGGCAGGCAGGAAAAAATGAAACAGCTTTTACTTTATGGAAATCTGCTTTATTAGAAAGTATGTATTTAGGCAGTAGTGCTGGTAATATTGTACAGGTTTCTTTTTATGATGCCATTCGTGGTGAAACCTATAGAGATTTTGCAGATCCAATTGCCATGACGGCAAGGTCTTTGGTAGAAGGTCTGTTTGGTATTCAACCAAATGCAATCAATAATGAATTAGTCATTAAACCAGGGTTACCTGCAGCTTGGAACAATGCGTCTATAAAAATTCCGGATATTAATTTTTCGTTTAACAGAAATAAACAAGTTGATCAATATACCATTATTCCTAATTTTCAAAAGCAACTCAATTTAAAATTCATTGCACAGGCAACTTTTTTAGGGATTGATTCTGTAGTAGTGAATGGAAAGAAATGGCAATGGAAAAATATTGAAACTGCTGTAGGTTTTCCATTAATTGAAATAGCTATTCCTGCTGCATCTAAATACAATATTGAAATTCATTGGAAGCATGATAAGTCTATTCTGGCATTGCCTATTCAACAAATTGTAGCAGGTAAAAATGTGGGTATTAATTTTTCAAATGCAAACTTGCTTCAGGTGTTTGATCCGCAGCAGATTGCTTCAAATATAAAAAAAGCAGGAGCAATTTTTTCTGCCAATATTAATAGTACGGAAGGTATCCATACTTTATTTGTCCAATTAAAAAACGCCTCGTTTACTTGGTGGCAGCCAATTGATTTTAATATTGTACCTGCTATAAGTGTTATTGATATTGCAAAGGATAAAAAAAATACTATTTCGTTTCAATTGTTTAATAATACTGATTCTTTGGTAAATGGATTAGTATTCGTTAATGGACATTCAACAAGTATTAAAATTCCTGCTTTAACGCTTTCTTCCATCATACAAATACCAACGGAGGCAATTGTTCCAGGAACGAATTCTATTATAATTAAATGGGCTAATAAGGAATTAACTACTGCTATTATTAATTGGAATATTGCAATACCGGTTGCAAAAAAAATGGAAACAATTTCTTTGCAACCTTATTTAAATGACAAGCTTACACAAATTTTTAAAAACCAATATTTATCACCTCGTCCTATATCTCCAACACTTCAATTGCCAACACAGGGAATTGGTGAATGGACCTACCCTTTAAGAACAGCAGATATTAATGATAGTGGCTTGAGAAAATTGGCCGCAACAAATAATACATTTCAATTACCTCAAGGCATTCTATTTTCAACCAATAATGATAGTAGTGTAAATAATATTGCATTTACTTCGCAATGGGATAATTATCCAAGATCTATATCAATACCTATAACAGGTAATGCGTCTCATGCCTATTTATTAATGGCAGGATCTACCAACCCAATGCAGTCGAGATTTGAAAATGGGATTGTTCTTATAAATTATATGGATGGCACAATGGATAGTTTGCCATTGAAAAATCCGCAAACTTGGTGGCCAATAGAACAAGACTATTTAGAAGATGGTTATGCATTTCATAACGATGCTGCTAAGCCCGTTAGGGTGCATTTAAAAACGGGAAGGATTATTTCTGTATTTGATGGAACAGCTAATGAATACAATGGAAAATCAATTCAGGGTGGTGCAGCAACTGTGTTAGATATTCCATTGAATATTACAAAGCAATTAAAAAATCTAACACTCAGTACAACAGCAAATGATGTTGTTATTGGGTTGATGAGCCTTACTTTAATTAGAGATAAATAAATTATTTTTTACCAATAACTAAAACAATGCAACCATTTAAATTGATCAAACAAATTGTACTTATTTTCTTTTGGATGCTTTCCCTAACCTCTATTGTTACTGCACAGAAATCGGTATCAATGGTAGTAGATGGGTTTCATCCGTCAACGGTAATTAGCAAACATATCTATGGTCATTTTTCGGAACACTTGGGCCGATGTATTTATGATGGATATTGGGTAAGCGATACTTCAACCATTGTTAAAAAAGATAGGATTCGTTTAGACATTGTTGCTGCATTGAAGAAAATTCAAATTCCGAATCTTCGTTGGCCTGGTGGCTGTTTTGCAGACGAGTATCATTGGCGTGATGGAATTGGCGTAAGAACGCAACGTCCTAAAATGATTAATACCAATTGGGGTAATGTTACCGAAGACAATAGTTTTGGTACACACGAGTTTTTAGAACTTTGTAGTTTGTTAAACTGCGAACCTTATATCACTGCAAATGTGGGAAGTGGTACGGTAGAAGAAATGTCTAAATGGGTAGAGTATTTAAATTTTGATGGCTTGAGCCCTATGACAAATATTCGCAAACAAAATGGTAGAGTAGAACCTTGGAAAGTAAAATTCTGGGGAGTTGGTAATGAGAGTTGGGGTTGTGGTGGAAATATGACGCCAGATTATTATGCAGACCAATACAAGCGTTATGCAACATTTGCAAAAAATTATCCAGGCGCAAGACTCAATAAAATTGCAGCAGGACCAAATGGGTCAGATTATAATTGGACCGAAACCATGATGAAAAAAGTAAGTGCCAATCAAATGTGGGGGATAGCACTGCATCATTATACTGTTCCTAAAACTTGGCAAGACAAAGGCTCTGCTACTGCTTTTGATGAGGCTGAATATTTTACCACCATGCAAAAATGTTTAGAGATGGAAGAATTGGTTACACGCCATTCAACAATCATGGATAGGTATGATCCGGCTAAACGTGTTGCACTTGTAGTAGATGAGTGGGGTATTTGGACGAATGTAGAACCAGGTACCAATCCAGGATTTTTATACCAACAAAATAGTTTGCGTGATGCCATGGTAGCAGCAACCACACTTAATATTTTTAACAACCATAGTGACCGTGTTAGAATGGCCAATTTGGCACAAACAATTAATGTGTTGCAAGCATTGATTTTAACGGAAGGTGCTAAAATGTTGTTAACGCCCACCTATCATGTTTTTGATTTATTTAAAGTACACCAAGAAGCAAAATTATTACCCATACAATTTACTAGTCCTGATTTTGTAAGTGGAAAACAAAAAATTCCAGCACTAAATGTATCGGCTTCTAAAGACAGTAATGGAGTGGTACATATGACCTTGGTAAATTTAGATCCATCTAATAAAATTAGTTTGCGCACTACTTTACATGCTATTAACTGGACAAAAGTAGAAGGCCAAATATTGAGTTCAGCAAAAATAACTGACGTAAATACTTTTGAAAAACCCAATTTAATTAAACCAGTTGCTTTTTCGGGTGCTAAAAAAGAAGGCACTGAATTAGTAGTGGATTTACCTGCACAATCATTGGTATTATTGACTATTTATTAATTTGATCTATGTTTCAAAAGCAGTATCGTTTTATATTCTTACTAATTTCTTTTTTAGTCATTGGTAATTTAATGGCGCAAAAAAATAAGTCAAAGGTTTACCTGTTTTCTTATTTTAAAGGCAATGGCGAAAATGGATTGCACCTAGCATATAGTTTAAATGGGTTTGACTGGAAACCATTAAAAAATGATAGTTCTTTTTTAACGCCCACTGTTGCCAATGATAAATTAATGCGTGATCCCTGTATAATTCGGGGTAAAGATGGCAGATTTCATATGGTTTGGACAGTGAGTTGGAAAGACCGAGGTATTGGCTATGCTTCTTCGACAGATTTAATTCATTGGACAGAACAACAATGGGTTCCTGTGATGGATAAAGAACCTACAGCAAAAAATTGTTGGGCACCAGAAATTTTTTATGACGATCAAAAACAGGAATACTTAATTTATTGGGCTACCACAATTCCAGGTCGATTTGCCGAAACAGAAAAGTTTGGCGATAACAACCATCGTATCTATGCTGTAACCACAAAAGATTTTAAAACATTCTCAGAAACTAAATTATTATATAACCAAGGGTTTAATGTAATTGATGCAACAATTACGCGTATAGGAAATAAATATGCCATGGTTTTAAAAGACGAAACATTATTGCCGCCGCAAAAGAATTTGAGAGTTGCATTTAGTGATTCTGCTGCAAGTGGCTATGGTAAAGCATCTGCGCCAATCACTGGAAATTATTGGGCAGAAGGTCCTACCACTATTAATATTAATGGTGAATGGATTGTTTATTTTGATAAATATAGAAACCATACTTATGGCGCTGTGAGTTCTAAGGATTTTATCAACTGGACAGATATTTCAGATAAAATTCATTTTCCAAATGGGCTTCGCCACGGAACTGTTTTTACTGTTACAACAAAAGAGTTTAATCAATTACTTAAATTAAGTGCTAATTAATATTTCATGAAAAAATCAATTGTATTTAGTGTATTATTCATTGTGATTTCTTTGATAGAATTACAAGCACAAAGAGTGATGGAAAATTTGGGTAGGGGTATTGTAGCTGTTCCTCAAACAGGCGGAAAAGCCTTTGTTAGCTGGCGTTTGCTAGGAACAGATCCTACAAATATTTCCTTTAATCTTTATAGAAAAACCAATGATGGAGCAAGTGTTAAGCTGAATAAAAAACCCATTACAACTGTTACAAATTTTATAGACGAATCGGTTGATTCCTTAAAAAAATATACCTATGCGGTAACTAGTATTCTTAATGGAAAAGAATCTGCACCTAGCAAATCATTTACACTTGCTGCAAATGCAAAAATATATATTTCCATTCCTTTGCAAACGCCACAAGGTTATACACCAAACGATGCATCGGTAGGTGACTTAGATGGAGATGGCGAATACGAAATTATTTTACACCAAACTGGTAGAGCTAGAGACAATTCTCAGGCTGGTTTTACTGATCCCCCAATATTTCAAGCGTATAAATTAGATGGAACACTTCTATGGACAATCAATCTTGGAAAAAATATTCGTGATGGGGCACACTATACACAGTTTATGGTCTATGATTTAGACGGAGATGGCAAAGCAGAAATAGCCATGAAAACAGCAGATGGAACAATTGATGGTGTTGGAAAACTGATAGGAGATTCTACAAAAGATTTTAGAAATAAAGACGGGAAAATTTTAGACGGCCCAGAATTCTTTACCATTTTCAATGGATTAACAGGAGCCGCAATGGCTACCACAGATTATTTGCCAGCTCGCGGTGATATAGGTCAATGGGGCGGAAGAGGTGGCAATGGTGGCAATGATAAATCTGGCAATCGGGTAGATCGTTTTTTAGCCTGTGTGGCTTATTTAGATGGTGTTTTGCCAAGTGTAGTCATGTGTAGAGGTTATTATGGAAGAACTGTTTTAGCAGCATGGGATTGGCGTGGTGGAAAACTAAGTTCACGTTGGGTATTTGATTCTAAAAATGGCGAAAATGAATTTTCTGGAATGGGTAACCATAATTTAACCGTGGCTGATGTTGATGGAGATGGTAAAGATGAAATTATTTATGGATCTATGTGTATTGATGATAATGGGAAGGGATTATATACAACAGGTTTGCGTCATGGAGATGCATTGCATGTAAGTGATTTAGATCCATCACATCCTGGTTTAGAAGTTTTTGGCATTCATGAAATAGAAGAAAAAACAAAGGGTGCAGGTGTTGCTATGTATGATGCCAAAACCGGTAAAATTTTATGGACCGGCGATATGGATAAAGATGTTGGCAGAGGCGTAGCTGCAGATATTGACCCTCGATATGAAGGCGCAGAAGTATGGGGCGGATCAGAAGGATTAAAAACAGTGAAAGGTGAGCGCATAG
>JBAXPJ010000120.1:0-6246 GCA_037132335.1 Sediminibacterium sp.
CATTTTCAAATGGCAAGTACCCTATAGAATCAAATATGATTGTGCAAAAAGGGATTTACCAACAAATTGGAGGATTTAATACCGCTTTGCCTGGCGTAGTAGGCACTTTAAGAATTGGGGGCGAAGGAAAGGAATTGTTTTATAAAATAATTGCTCTTGGGCATACCATCTATTACGACCCCGCTATTTGTGTGCATCATGTAGTAGAAGTAAATAAATTAACTTCCGAATACATGTACCGCGTAGCAAGTGGCATTGGCCGTGGTGAAAAAACTAGAACATTGGCCATCTCAAAAGGGGCTTACTATTCCAAAATCTTGGAATACATTTTAAAATTAGGGGCTTCCTTTATTTTAGGAATCAAATATGCTTTACAGTTTACTCCTAGTAAATCATGGGCTGTGATCCAATTCAGGATTGACGCATTAAAAGGGTTATTATAAAAGTGCAAAATATAAAAATAAAATAATGAACGAATTAAGAAACTATTTTGAGCATAATGAAAAAAGATTGATTAATAAATTTGATCACTACTTTGATGTATACGACAGATACTTTAGCCAATTTAAAAATAAAAAAATTACAGTCGTTGAAATAGGTGTTTATCAAGGAGGTAGTTTGCAAATGTGGCGACAATATTTTGGGAAAGAAGCCACTATTTGGGGAATTGATATTGATCCTAGATGTAAAGCATTAGAAGAAGAAAATACACATATATTGATTGGGTCACAAGAAGACCCTCAATTTCTTAGATCCATTATTGATCAAATTGGACCCATTGATGTTTTAATAGACGATGGGGGTCACACTCAAAATCAACAAATTGTTTCCTTTCAAGAATTGTATCAACATGTGAATCCGGATGGCGGCATTTACTTATGCGAAGATGTGCACACATCCTATATGAACATATATGGAGGAGGGCATGAAAGAAAAAATACTTTTATCGAGTATAGTAAATCATTTATTGATCAACTGAACGCACATTACTCCGAGCAAAGTAGTTTAAAAGTAGATGCGATTACAAAAACAACCAATAGTATTCATTATTATGATAGTATCGTTTTATTTGAGAAAAGAGCAATGGTAAAACCAAGTTCAAAAATGACAGGGCAATGGTCTTTCGAATACGATAAATCAAAAAAGACTTTTGTGGAAAAATTTAAATTCCACCTTTTAGTCAGAACGAATAAAATATTACAAACTTTAAAATTAAAAGGTATTTTTATTGACGAAATGCTAAGACTAAGCAGCAAGAGATAAACTACTTTTTACCCATTTTATTTAAAAGGAAGGACATTAATCCTTTGAATGCATTCAGATACACGCTTGCTAATTGAGGATGGTAAATAAAGTCATTCTTCAAAATGCCCAAACATCTTACCACATCCTTTTTCATTTGAGGTGTTAAATTATTTGACTTATACAATAAGTACAAACCATTACGCACAATATAATATACACGAATGGGTGAATGAATAATGCGAAGAGAGCGCTTAAATGTTTTGAAAGATCTCCCATTAATCAATTCGCCAATTTTATGGTTCAAGATAATGTTTGAAAACATTAAATTTTTATAACCACTTTGAATTACGCGATATGAAAATTCAGCATCTACAAAGTCAATAAAAAGCTGTTCATTGAACACCCCCACTTTTTGAGTCAAGGATAAATTTAAAATGCTACCTGAAGTAATGAGCGTTAATGCCGATTCTGGTTGCTCCTTACTTTGCGTTAGCGCAGGTTGACAATTAACACCAAACTGGGCGACATTTGAAAATTGCCCTTCTTTAATTTGATTCAGCATCTTTTGGAAATCGCCAGGTTGAAAAGAGGAATCTTGATCCATCGTCAACAAATAATCATAGCCATGGGCCAAGGACTCAGAAACTGCCTGATTAAGCCTATACGCAATCCCTTGATTTAAATGGAAGTAATGGTATTTGATATTAGGATGAAGGGCCGACAACATGGGTGCTAAGCCTACCACTTCTTCCTCACTATTGTCGTAAACATATAATTCCTTTAAGCCAGAAACATAAGAATTAATGTTTTCAGATATCTGCTGCAAATTAGGATGGTATAATATAACGACACCTGCGATGTTCATCGCTTTAATTTATTAGTATTCTCAAATTTAAGCCAATTAGATAAACCATCCTTCATTTTAAACACTAAATATTCAATATGTTTAAATTTTTTAAGTATAAATATTTATCTTGTACACTATATGAGTGAAAAAATAAATAGCTTCTCTATTATTATTCCCTTTAAGACAGGTAAAAAATATCTATTAGATTGCTTGCATTCGGTTATAGAGCAGGACTATCCACATTTTAACATTATCGTTTTAGCAGATAATACAAGTAATATTGACAATTCATTGGATGCCATCGATGCGCTTCATCATCCTAAAATTACTGTTCAACAGTCAAATCAAAATTTAGATATCTTACAAAACTGGAGTCGTATTAAGGATATTGAAAAAAATGAGTATATGACCATTTTGGGCTATGACGATCAACTTCATAAAAGTTTTCTTTCAACGATAAATAAATTAATTCATCAATTCTCTGATGCAAGCTTATATCATACTCATTTTAATTACATTAATAGTAAAAGTGAATTCATAAAAAAATGCCAGTCACTTCCAAAGCTGATGACTGCTAATGATTATATTGAATATACATTAAAAGAAACCATTGATATAATGGCAACTGGGTATGTTTTTAAATCGAACGATTATGAAAAGCTTGGCGGGATTCCTACACATTATCCTAATTTAATTTATGCAGATACACAATTATGGATTGACCTTACAAGAAAAAGTTATTTAGCTATTGACCAAACAACACAATTTTTATTTAGGATTCATGAATCAACTACTAAAACTTCAAAGGATAAAATATTACTTGATGCATATATACACTTCTTAGATTATTTAAATCAGTTAAAAAAAGAAACAACTAAATTTGAAATAACCATACAAACTCACCTTACTTCTTTTGCAGAAAGTACTACAAAAGCAATGTCACATAGGTTATTACGAACTCCTAAAGCAACTAGATATGGTATAACTATTAAAATTATAACTAATAGAATCAGGGAAAAATGTATTCAGATGGGCGTCCCGTATGAACCATTTAATATTAAATCGATTCAATTAGCAAAGATTATAGAAACCACCCCGCTACTCAATACAATATTTTTATTTTTTAAAAAATATTATAAAAAACCAATATTATAAATATATTTTAAAGCCAGTTTTCTTTAATTTGAAATAAGCGCTTGCCTAAATTTGTTTGCATTAGGTAGTGTAGCAATTTTAATCTGAATTGCCAAAATCTGGATTTTATGGAGTACCCAAAATTAGCCTCATACACTTCTATGTTCTGTTTCAATGAATCCAAATACTTAATAGTACTTACACCCGTATTATCAAATTTTGTAATTGTATAATTTAAATAAGCATAAGGCTCATCTTTGATTCTACACATCATATCATAATCCATCGCAATACTATAATTTTTGTAAATACCCAATCGATCATATACCTCTTTCTTAACAAACCAAGAAGGATGACAAATACTTCGCATCCCTTTAAAAACTTGAAATTTGTCAAATGGTTTACCAATAGTAATCCAATTCCCACCACGATGCAAAATTATATTTCCACTCACCCAGTTGGAATTTGTATTTTTGGTTAAAAATGAAACGACATTGTCAATAACTTGATCAGAAGCATAAATATCACCAGAATTAAGTAGATGTATGTATGTGCCTGTAGCTCTCGCTATTCCTTCATTAAAATTACCAGCAATCCCTTTATTGGTCACATTTACCCATTTCCTATAATTAGGTTGCGGCTGTTCTTCTAGCCATTGTGCAATAGTCGGATATGAAGACCCATTAATTATCCAATGTTCATAAGGCAAAACTGATTGATTATCAATAGATGCACATGTCATTTTAACATCTTCAAAATTATTATAACAAATCGTTACTATTGATAAATTTAGCATGATGAATTAATTAATTGTAAACCTTATTTTTCTCTTGTTAACCAAGATTTGTAAATTTCTAAAAAAGTAGCTTTTAAATCCTTCGTGATTCCCCAGCTAGGATAGTGCGCTTTTAATTTGTCCAAATTTGAAATATAACAAATATGATCGCCGATTCTATTCTCATTTAAATATTCATATTTCATTTCCTTACCTGAAATTGAAGAAATTAAATCAAATGCTTCTAAAATTGATACTGAATTTTCTCTGCCACCACCAATATTATACACTTCTGCCACTCTTGGATTTTTTATAAATTCATTTATAAAGCAAGCTACATCATATGCATGAATATTATCTCTAACTTGCTTTCCCTTGTATCCGAAAATTTTATAAGTTTTACCTTCAAGGTTGCACTTAATTAAATAGCTTAAGAAACCATGTAACTCAACCCCACTATGATTTGGGCCAGTTAAACAACCGCCTCTTAAGCAACAAGTGGGTAAATTAAAATACCTGCCATATTCTTGAACCATAACATCGGCTGCTACCTTTGATGCTCCAAATAGTGAGTGTTTTGTTTGATCAATTCTAAATGATTCACGAATTCCATCATAATCTTCTGCATCTGCGTAATCATATCTCTTTTCTGATTCAATTAAATTCAATTCATTGGGCGCATCTCCATAAACTTTGTTTGTAGAAAGATGTACAAATGGGATTGTCAGTCCAGCCAATCTTGTCGCTTCTAACATATTAAGTGTCCCAACAGCATTTACATCAAAATCATCAAATGGTCTAGAAGCAGCTAAGTCATGACTTGGCTGCGCAGCTGTATGAACAATTGCATCAGGTTGTGTGTTTTTTACAAACTGTATAATAGCTGCTCTATCTCTAATGTCTATTGAAAATGAATTAAAATTTTTATAAGTATTTTTTAATCTTGATATATTCCAGGTGGTATCTGCCTTTTCTCCAAAAAAATCTGCTCTCATATTATTATCGATACCTATTACACTCCAATTTCCATTAGCAAAAAAACTTACCACCTCACTACCTATCAACCCGCCTGCACCTGTTACTATAATATTTTTCATTCTTATATTTTGGGTAAAGTTAAAACAAATTTTTGGCAGTGATTATATTGTAAATATATTTTCCACTCAATATATCTAACTAAATATCAACAATATATATATGGTCTGCAATTATATTTACATTTACCGCAATTACAATATATTTGTAATATGGGGATTATTCAAAAACAAGGGGTAAAATCATCGTTTTTCATCATGTTGGGCTTTATCATAGGCGCCATCAATTTGTTGATTTTATTCCCTTTATTTTTTTCCAAAAATGACCAAGGATTGGTTAGGGCAATGTTGGATATTGGTGCAACCTTTTCTGTATTTTGTACATTGGGTACCCTACCTGTTATTTATAAATTTTTTCCCTTTTACAATCATTATCTAGGGCCTAAAAAAAACGAGCTCCCTTTTTTAACCTTAATGATTAATTTAATTGGATTTGGTTTATTATTATTTATTGGATGGCAACAAAAAGATTTTATTATTCGAAAATTAGGAAAGTCCCCTAGCTTAGCTCATTATTTTAATTACCTATATCCTTATACCTTTTTTTTATTGCTATTTTATTGGCTCGAAGCCTTTGCCTGGGGTTTAAGAAAAGGAGTGTATTCTAATTTTTTAAGAGAAACGGCCATTCGTATTTTAACTACCCTTCTCATTTTAGCATTTGGATTTAAGTTCATTGACTTAGTAGGATTTTTAACATTATTCAGTTGCTTATATGCCATTCCAACTTTATTGTTGCTCATCAATTTGATTAAATCAAAGGAGCTATCATTTAGTAGTTTTAAAATAAGTGGTGTTACGCGCCGACTTAAAGGAAAGATGATCAGCTTTGCTTTATTTGTATTCGCAGGGCAATTTTTTAATTTACTTGCGCGCACCACCGATACTTTTTTTATTGTGGGCTTAAGAGGATTAAGTGATGCAGGTATTTTTGCGATTGCTACTTATGTTTCTGCCATATTAGAAATTCCACAACGAAGCTTAAATTCCATCAGTATACCGGTATTGGCAAGTTCTTGGAAAAATAAAGATTTCGCCAACATCAAACACATCTATCACAAAAGTGTTTCAAATTTACTAGCGATTGGACTTTTATTGTTTGGACTTATTTGGTTAAATATTGAAAATTTAGTTTCCTTTTTAAATTGGGT
>JBAXPJ010000121.1:0-6101 GCA_037132335.1 Sediminibacterium sp.
AAAATATAGAAAAGCAATGTTTGCTTTTGATTGGAGTTTTGGAATTATTTATGCAATATATAATGAACCCGATGGCGCTTCTTATAAAACCACGGGAGAAGAATTTATTTCGGGCGCACCACTTCCTTTAACAGATGGTGCGATTGGTCCGGATGGTGCTTTATATTTTTTAACGGGTGGTCGTAGACTTGAGTCTGATTTGTACCGCGTATATTATGGAGACAATTCTTTAAGTAATGATAATCTTCCGGTTGCCGAAATAACAAGTGCAGTAAAAACACGCCGTCAATTAGAAGCTTTTCATGGCACTAAAAACCCCGATGCTGTTGATTTTTCTTGGCCCTATTTAAAAAACACCGATCGATATATTAGATATGCAGCAAGGGTTGCTATTGAAAATCAACCTGTAGAAGAGTGGTACAATAAAGTGCTTGCCGAAAAAGATCCGATTGCTTTAACCCAAGCGGCTATTGCCCTTGCGCATAAAGGAACTGTTGGTTCTGGAACTGTAGTGGTTAATCAATTAACCAAAGTTGATTTTTCAAAACTTTCTGAATCACAACAAGTCGATTTACTTCGTGCTATTGAATTAATTTTTATTCGCCTAGGTCAGCCTTCTGCGGAAATTAAAAAAGAAGTAGCCACTTATTTAAATCCTTATTATCCTGCTAAAACAAATAGCCTTAATAGAGAGTTAAGTAAAATGATGGTGTATATCGATGCGCCAAAATCGGTTGAAAAAACAATGGCATTGTTGCTAACTGCAAAAGATGAGGCGCCTACACAAAAATCAATTTCAGAATCTTCTGATTTAATTTTACGTAACCCACAATACGGAATGGATATTGCAGCGATGCTTGCCAAAATTCCACCTTCACAACAAACCTGGTATGCGAATGTATTAAGCCAAGCTAAAAATGGTTGGACACCTGAATTACAAAAAAAGTATTTTCAATGGTTTTATAAAGTCTTTAGTTTTAGAGGTGGTGTTAGTTTCGTTGGATTTATAAACAGTGCACGTAAAACTGCACTAGCAAATGCACCCAAAGACCAGTTTGATTATTTTAATAAAATTTCTGGGGATTCAATTGTGTCTATTTCTAGATCGGGGGTACCCGTTGGTACTATAATGCCAAAAGGGCCAGGAAAAAATTGGAAAGTAACACAAGCAGTAAACGTAGTAGATTCTAACACTACTGCAAGAAGCTTCACACGCGGAAAAGCGATGTTCACAGCTACACTTTGTGCCTCTTGTCATCAAATGAAAGGAGAAGGTGGCATTGCTGGTCCTGACCTTACGCAATTAGGTAGCAGGTTTAGCACCAAAGATATATTGGAGTCTATTATTGAGCCAAGCAAAACTATTTCAGACCAATTTGGTTCTACCATTTTCTTTTTGAAAAAAGGTGGATCAATTTTGGGTAGAGTCATTCGCCAGGATAATAGTAATTATTATATTTCTCAAAATCCATTTGCTACTAGTGTTGTAAGATCGCTTGCAAAAAAAGAGGTATCGCGTACTCGGGTTTCTGAAACCTCTCCTATGCTTCCTGGTTTGATTAATGGTTTAAATAGCGAAGAACTAAGTGACCTAATTGCTTATTTAAAATCTGGTGGAAATAAAAATCACCCGATTTACACTAAAAAAACGAATTAAAAAAGATGCCATCAACCAACGCTATATGGAGTGATAAAGTTTCTAATGTTGCACAAGTGGGCGGCATTGAAACATCCGTTTTAGATAACGGGCCTGGTAAAGGTGTGCGCATTGCTTGGATCAATACAGGAACCGGACTTCGATTTAAAGTGGTTATTGATAGAGCAATGGATATTGCGGATGCTTTTTTTAATCAACACAGTTTAACCTGGCTTAATCATTCAGGTGTGGTTGCGCCACAACCCTTTTCTCACGCTGGCACCGATTGGTTAAGAACATTTGGTGGTGGACTTGTTACTACTTGCGGTCTATCACATATTGGTGGCCCTGAAGAGGATGAATATGGTGTGCGCGGCTTACATGGATTCATTAGTAATATTCCTGCCGAAATAGTTTCTATTATTCAACCCGATCCTGCGCGCGGAATTTTTACAATGAGTATTACAGGCATTATTAAACAAACACAAATTTTTGGTCCAAGCCTCGAATTAAAAAGAACCATATCTGCCAAATTAGGAAGTTCCACAATTCATATTCACGATGAAATTATCAATCGCGGAAACGAATCGGCACCACACATGTTATTATACCATTGCAATTTTGGTTGGCCGCTTGCAGATGAGGGCGCTCAATTTTTTTGTAATGGTGAAGCAATAAAAACTTGTCCTGCAGTTAGCGAAAAACACAATGGCCCAGGACAAGATGTTTTTTTTATTGACATCACACCTAATAATGATGGCATTTGTGTATGTGGAATTGAAAATAAAAAAATTCAACTTGCGGCAGTATTAAAATTTCCTAAAAAACAATTGCCTTGGCTAACCAATTGGCAACACTGGTCAAAAGGCGAATACGTTACGGGCATTGAACCTGGAACCCATCCTCCAATTGGGCAGTCTAAGGCACGCGCCGAGAATTCGTTAATTTTTATTGCGCCCGGCGAAACCCGCTCCTATGATTTAGAAATTGATATTTTAAATAATCAAGAAACAATTAAAAAAATAATTCAAGAAACAACAATTTAATAAATCAAACCATCAATTGTAATATGGAAAATAAAAGCATCGCACAAAAAGCACTCGAACAAGGAAAAGGAATTTTACGACTAGCACCTACATGGGTACCCAGATCATTTTGTGTACCAGGTCGCCGCATTAAATTGCATCCCGATGATTATTATGTTTTAGGAGGTGTGCGCGGCGGTATTGACGAGCGTTGGTTATCTTCTACTACGCCTGCAAAAAACGGACCGCTCACTGGTGAGAACGAAGGATTGAGTCCCGTTGTGTATAATGATGGAACGACCATCCACCAAATTTTATTAAAGGATGCAATTGATGAATTAAAAGGGGAAATTATTGGCGATCGTTTATGGAATGAATATAATAGCTGGCCAATGTATTCGAAATTTTTTGATAACATGGGACCCCTTCCGCATCATGTGCACCACAACGATGAAAAAGCAGCGCTTATTGGTCAAAAAGGAAAACCAGAAGCCTATTATTTTCCACCGCAACTAAATAATCATGGTGGTGATTTCCCTTATACTTTTATTGGTATTTCTCCAGGCACTACTAAAGAACAAATTAAAGAGTGCTTGGTTAACTTTTCAAAAGGTGATAATAAAATTACCAACTTCTCACAAGCATATAAACTAGAACCAGGTACTGGATGGGATGTGCCTCCTGGATTATTGCACGCACCTGGAAGTATGTGTACTTATGAGCCTCAAAAAGCGTCGGATGTTTTTGCCATGTATCAATCTTTGGTAAACGAAGCAATTATTCCTGATGAATTATTATGGAACGGAACACCTAAAGAAAGTATTGGTGATTACGATGCTTTATTAGATGTATTGGATTGGGATTTAAATGTTGATCCTAACACAATGGAAAATCGTTTCATGGCACCTAAGCCTGTGCATGATGTAAATAAAATGAAAGCAGCAGGATACATTGAAAATTGGATTTGTTATAAGTCACACGATTTTAGTGCAAAGGAACTTACTGTATTCCCAGGACAAACAGTGACCATTACTGATAGTGCTGCTTATGGTATTATTGTAATGCAGGGTCATGGAAAGATGGGCGTTTGGGATATTGAAACACCTGCATTAATTAGGTATGGTCAATTAACCAACGATGAATTTTTTATTAGTGAATCAGCGGCAAAAGAGGGCGTAAAAATTATAAACACATCAGATACCGATCCTATTGTCATGTTAAAACATTTTGGTCCACGCAATCCAGATCTTGCTTTATAAAAAAATAAAAATCAAACTTTAACAACCAACAACTCAATAAAATGAATACAAAAAAAAGTTTTAACCTAAACAATATTATATTCATTTCCGTTGGTGTTGTGTTGGTAGCATTATTTGCGTTTACCGACACCACTCCTTCTAAACTAAAAATAAAAAAAGGCGCACATATTATTTTAGTGGGCAATAATTTAGGTTCTCGAATGATGAACTATGGTTATTTTGAAACCGAACTTCAATTGCGTTACCCTGAAAGTTTATTATATGTTAGAAATATGTGTGATGGTGGTAACACGCCAGGATTTAGGCCACACTCGGGTCGTCCTACCCCATGGGCTTTTCCGGGAGCCGAAAAATTTCAAACAGAATTAGCGAACGACCCTCATACAGAAGGTTTTTTAGAATACCCAGATACATGGATTTCAAATCACAAAGCAGATATTATAATTGCAATGTTTGGTTTTGATGAATCTTTTCAAGGAGCAGCAGGACTTGAAAATTACAAAGCAGAATTAGATGCTTTTATAAAACATACACTAACACAAAAATACAATGGCGAATCTACCCCACAGTTGGCCATTGTTTCTCCCATTGCATTTGAAGATTTGTCTTCTAAATTAGATCTTCCTAATGGCAAGATCGAAAACCAAAATTTGCAACTGTATAAAGATGCCATGAAACAAGTAGCAATGAAAAATGGCGTTCATTTTATTGATGCGTTTTCTGCCACTAAAACATGGCTTGATAATCCAGCCTCCGATTTAACCATTGATGGTTCTCAATTAAACGATGAGGGCTATAAAAAGTTTGCCCCTTTTTTAGTAGACGCTGTTTTTGGCAAAGCACCAGTGGTGGCAGCATCTAATCGCGCACTAGTATTAAATGCGGTTATTGAAAAAGATTGGATGTGGCATAATGATTTTAAAGCACCCAATGGTGTGCATGTATTTGGTCGTCGATACGATCCCTTTGGTCCGGCCAACTATCCTGCCGAATTAAAAAAAATACGGGAGATGACGCTGATTCGCGACACTGCAATTTGGATGGCAGCAAAAGGAAAAAAAATGAATCTAACAGCGGCTGATGCAAAAACATCTGCACTTCCCATTGTTGAAACAAATTTTAAACCCACAGGAAAAGTAGAAGAGGCAAAGTATTTATATGGCAAAGAAGCGATTGATAAATTTACGATGGCACCGGGCTATAAAATAAATCTTTTTGCTTCCGAAACCGAATTTCCAGACTTAGCAAATCCCGTTCAAATTTCATTTGACAATAAAGGAAGATTATGGGTAGCAGTGATGCCCACTTATCCGCATTGGAGACCAGGTGATGCAAAACCCAATGACAAACTAATTATTTTAGAAGATACCAATGGCGATGGCGTAGCAGACAAGCAAACTACTTTTGCAGATGGCCTTCAACTTCCACTTGGTTTTGAATTAGCGCCAGAAGGCGTTTATCTTTCACAAGGAACCAATATGATGCTTTTAAAAGACACCAATGGTGATGATAAAGCAGATACTAAGGAAATTATATTAAGTGGATTTGATGACCACGATACACACCATGCACATCATGCTTATACCACTGATCCATCAGGCGCTATTTATATGGGGAATGGTGTTTTTTTAGTAAATGATATTGAAACTTCCTACGGTCCTGTTCGCGGAACCAACGGAGGTTTTTTTAGATATGATCCAAAAAATAAAAAGTTAGATCGCATTGCACAACTTTCTATTCCCAATCCATGGGGTATTGCTTTTGATGAATGGGGCCAGGTTTTTTATGCAGAAACCTCCGGACCCGAAGTAACTTGGATGATGCCAGGTACGGTTAAGCCTAGGTATGGACAAGAAACGCCTAAGGCAAAAAATATTATTGAAGAAAGCCAAATGGTTCGACCTACATCAGGTATTGAATTTGTTTCAAGTAGACATTTTCCAGATAATGTACAAGGCGATATGTTAATTAATAATACCATTGGTTTTTTAGGAACCAAGCAACATCAAATGTTTGATGATGGAACAGGATATGTAAGTAAATTTCGTCAAGACATTATGATTTCGGCTGATTTTAATTTTCGTCCTGTTGATTTAGAATTTGCACCCGATGGATCATTATATGTTGCAGACTGGCATAATGTTTTAATAGGACACATGCAACACAATGCACGCGACCCAT
>JBAXPJ010000122.1:0-6049 GCA_037132335.1 Sediminibacterium sp.
AAATTATACCACCATCTAATTATTGTTTAGTTCATTTTAGGTGCGCAGTTCAGTGCGCAATAATCATCAACTAATTGAAAATCAGTATAAATAGGTCAAATAATTAGTGTGGTCCACACTAATTATCAAGCAAAATTGGGGAAAGGGTTAAAATGACCCATTGATTAAGCTTCCAAGATCTTGGACTGAATGTATGCTTTTGAGCGCCGTTGAGTCAAAACCATAGAAAGCAGTAAAAGTTGAATGTGGGTTGGTGGGCATTCCTCTTAAGCCATGATCACCCGTTAGGATTATTCTATATTTATTTAATTTACTCAACATTTCAGTTAACTTCTTATTGGTGAAATTCCAATATTGTAAATAATCGTTTACATTTTTTAATTCCAATTTTTTAAATTCAGGTTCATAATACAAAGGAGCATGCGGCATGTATAAATGAATCTTAATAAATGTTTTAGCATCTGCTTTGTCAATTTCGCTAGTAATATTATTTAAAATGAATTTATTATGTTCCATGATCAGTTCATCTTTATTGTTAAGTCTTTCATCATTAAACTTGATTAGTTGTCTTTTTGCAAACATATAACAAGTATAAATCAGAAAATTTTCAGTAAAACTTTCAGGGTAAATATAAAGAGAATATTTTTTTTCATTATTATTAATATCAAATATTCCAAAATTTATAAATTTCACATCCTTCTTATATAAACTATCTATAAGTAAGGAGTGCTTAAGATAATAATATTCAATTGCTGCCAAATCACTTTCTTTATAATCCTTATTCAAGGAAAGATTATAATTAAGTATTGATGCAACAGAATGAATGGTTGAAGTTTCATAACTATATGAATTATTTCTTACTTCCCAACCATCTTTTTTTAACTGTGTACTAAATTGGTACAAATTACTATCCTTAAATAGGGTATATAAATTATCTGGTGAATTATATTCGTCCAATACAATTAAAAGCACAGGTTTTACGACCGAATCTTGTAAATGAATACTTTTATATGCATTATGGAATGAATTATAATTTATTTTATTTTTTGAATTAGGGTTGTGCGCAGCTATTAATGTAACAATTCCAAAAACCAGTAAGAAAATATTTAAGTTTTTGTAATTAGCCTTCTTTTTCAAGACTATAAAATACTGTAAGCAAATAGAAATTATGAGTAATAGTAAAATTGTGGCTAATCCCCTTATTTCAATTGCCCAGTTTATATTAAAGAAATTGTAAATTGGGTTCACAAAATAATAACCATAAAAGAATACCATTACAAAAGAAGTAACGATGATGGTTATGAATGTACCATATTTTTTAAATTTTATTTTTATTAACTTATAAAAAAATTCAATTAAAAATAAAGTAGCTAATAAAAAAAATAGATTAGTAATGCTATAGAAAGGGGATTGGATTAATTCTTGAAAATTAAACCCTATATAGGGTAAGATAATTATAATTAATGAGGCCTTTTTAATATCAAACAAGTTATTGCTTACTTCTTTAATGCTCGAATTCATTTTTATTTTATTTATTTTATTCTTGCTTAAATGAACCATTGATTAAGCTTCCAAGGTCTTGTACCGATTTTATTTTTTGTAGATCCTTATTTTCAAAACCATAAAAAGCCGTAAATGTGTCCTCTGCCTTAAAACTTCCCCCAATATTTCCATAACCATGATCACCTGTAATAATAATTCTGTATTTATTATCCTTAGTGATTGTGGTCAACAATGCCTCTAATTTAGTATTTGTAAATTTCCAATAGTCAAAGTATTGACTTGGATTTGTTTTTGAATTGGATTTAAATTCATTGAAATACTGGTAAGGATCATGAGGCATAAACAAATGTGCATAAATGAATGATTTGCCTTTTATTTTAATCAAAATATTTGGTAGCGAATCTAAAATATACCGGTTATGATTATTTTGCTTTTCCACTAAGCCGCTATCATTATAAATGTATTTAACATTCACCATCGACTTATCAAAAAATTGTCCAATAACAGTGGTGGGATAGTAATAGTAGATGGGTGTTAGCCTTTTAGAGGCTCCAATATCAAACATCCCATAATTATAAAAATATACATCCTTCTTTTTTAAACTATCATACAGCGTTGAATAGATCATTTTTTGCTCCCAGAATGTAGAAGAAATTCCTTTTTTATTTTCAATTATAAAGTTAAAATTAAATAAGGAACTTAAACTATGTACTGTAGTAATTTCTTCAGACTTAGAATTATTATGTACTATCCAACCATTCTTTTTTAGGCTATTTGAAAAATTATAAATTGAACTGTCTTTATAATAGTTGTAAAAACCATCTTGGCTCACATAGCCATCCGTAATAATTAATAAGATTGGTTTATCGATATTTAAAGAATTATTTCCAGCAATTGAAATGAAATTATTTTTTAAATTAAAATAACTCTTATTCTGGTTGATTTTATAGACTATCATTGTAAGTGCAAAAAAGATAAAAAAGGTTTTGATAAATCTAATTACTTCTTTGTGTTTATTATAAAGCTTTTTGTAAAGTAATAAACTTGAAAAAAATGTTATTGTAATTATAATCCACTGATTAATTATAAAATGCGGCAAAATTTTCGCGGTAATTTTGAATGATTTTTCAATGATAATTTCTCCATAAAACAAGCAAAACAAGAGACTATTTACAAATACATTTAAGCTTAATTTTTTGTTTATAGGCGATAAAGCTTTTATATAAAAATAATTGAAAATTACAATAGATACAAGTATTGCTATTGTATTTACAATACTACTTAAAGGAGACAGTAGTTGATCTATACTAATGATGCCAAGATAAGGCAAGAGCAGTATAATAAAAGAGGGGGTTTCGGGGTGGGTATATTTATCTAATAATTTCATATACCACTAATTAAAGCTTTTGGAGTAAAATTAGTATCCTTTCAGAACCATCTAATTTAGTTGTTTCAATGATGTTGAAATATTTTTCTAACGCGGTTTTATATGCCTCTATTGTATAAGTTCTCAAATCCTTATTTCTATTTTTAATTAATAATTGCACCTTAGAATCATTTGCCGGGATGAACTCGGTGATTAAATACTTGCTACTAAATAAGGCGAACATTTCTGCAATTTGTGATAAGCTAATTAGATTAGTTATATGTAAATGATGTTCAACAGCTAATGCCATTACCATTTCAGATTTTGCTCTTGTAAATATGGAGGAAATTTCTTTTTCATTAACCCCAAGGTGTGGGCTGGTCTCGGCTAATTCCTGCATTAATACATTTACATGTGTTAATTTTTGCTTCTTAATTTGCCTTTCCATTATATCTACACAAATATCATCCGACTCCAGCGCAACCACTCTTTTTGTAAAGGAGGCTGCTAAAAAACTAAACCGGCCCGTATTAGCCCCTAAATCTACTACTGATAAAGGTTGTGTTTGTTCCAACCATTTTTTTACAATTTCTTCTTTATGAACTAAATATTTTTCTGATGCTATATCTTGTTCATAATACTCCGACCAATGTTTTTCAAATTGGTAAGGTTTTTTCCATTTGTTTACTGTATTGAGTAACATACCCATTAATGATGCTAGCTTTTCATTACTAAATCCTTCTTTTTTGACTTCTTGATTCAATTGTAGTTTTGCCTCTGCTGTTGCACCTTCTGCATTTGCATATTTAGCATGTAGATGTATATGTAATAATGCGGTACTATTGAACCATGATTTTAATGGCAATTGCTTGCTTATAAAATTTAAGGGCAATCCTCTTAAATGTGTTCTAGTAATGCGGGACCATTTTTGTCCATTATAATGCATCAATGCAAGCGGGCTTAAAAACTCAGCACAAAATTGTCGATAGGCAATCCATGGCTCACCTTCTGTAAAAAAGGAGAAGGAACTTGTATCTAATAAAATGGCTTTACCACCTTCTAAATAAAAATTATAGGGGGTGGCATCTTTTAATATCATACCATACTTTAATGCGATTTGGTTTATACTTATGTAGGCAATGATGGCTTTTCTCCATTGTGTATAGGACCATTCAAATGGGTAGCTTTGAAATGCAATCTGTTTTGGTTGTATTAAACAATAGACATCACCTGTATTTGAGCTAATTTCGGTTTTGCTGATCTCTTCATGGGCAATCATCAAGCCCTTTGTCTGCAATTCATTGTATAATCCTGATTGCATTAAATGATTATATTCAGCTTTATACTCATTAAAAATGTATCTATAATACAATCCATCTTTAACAATGACTCGAGCTGCACTGTCCTTATATGATATGTTGTTTGGGCTAGTTATCGTCTTCTTCTATTTTTTCTATTTCAGATGTTTTCTCGGCCTTCCCAAATTTAAACTTAATGTAAGCTACAATCCTTTTAAAAAATACTACAACTGTTAATAAACCGGATAATAATGCCTGAAACAATAAACTTCCAGACCCTGGGTCTAAGTATAGTAAAAACATGTGGTTCTTTAATTAGTAAATATTTGACCTTTTTTTAATCAATTGGTTTAAGGCCAAATATTTGTTATTTATCTAACAAATATATATAAAAAATTAATATAAACTAACTTAGAAATACTTTATTCAAACTACTTGCCCTGCTTCGCCATTTCGCCTGGGTTTAATAACCTTGTATGATCTAGTAGTTCAATAAGCGCCATGGTTTTTTGTGTTTTCATATCGCTAATGGCGTTTACAATGGTATAAGAGTCCTTTAATAAATAAAACACATTGGTGGTGAGATTAATTGTTTTATTGTTTTTGTATAAGGGAGGCAGAATTTGATTTTCGTAAAAATTTTCAATTTCAGTTAAGGCCTTTGTATGCACTTGAATTTTTTTCTTGCTTGTCTTGTTTGTCTTATTGCTTTTATTCAATTCATCACTATTATTATTTTGTTCTTCCAAACACCAAGCATTTAATAATATCATTTTACGAGGACTATTAGCTGCAATCATATCGGCGCTTAATTGATATACAAAACCATCTAGCTTCCAGCGAAGGGTATTATAATTAGCTAAGGCGCTGTCTTTATTGGAGCCTTGTTTGATTGCTGAACTTAAATACAGTTCCGATGTATATTTTATTTCAACAAGTTTTGAAAGAAGGCCTTGTTGTATGGAAGGCTGTTGGGGCTGCGCCCGCGCAGCCCCAACAGCAAAAACTCCTAATAAAAATACAAGTAGCCCTCTATAAATTTGTTTATTATTCATAATATTATTTTTATTTTATTCCTTTCAATTTTTTTATCATTCTTTTTAAGTACTTTCTTATAAAAAGAAAAAATTATTTTCAAGTAGTCCCTCACTTTGTGGGCTTTGGTCATATCCGTTTTTGGCTAGGTCCTTATTCACGAGTTCAATAATAGCTTTCATATTTTTGGTTTCATAATACTTATTTAAGTTTTCAATTAAGTAATGCGTAAAGGCGCCATTAAACCTATTATTTATATAGGCATCGGCACTTAGTTCATGCGACTGACAAGCGCTTAATAAAGCCCCGTTTAGCGGGCTAATAATGGGAGCAATTCTACCTATAGTAATATCGTCCTGGTCATATACTTGATCTTCACTCTTTTCAAAATGGTTTAGCCCTGTAAAATAGCGGTAGTGGGTTTCATCATTAATAAAAGGGTCTCTAGATAAATCTTCTGCATGACAGCTATCCGATATCCATACAAAATGAACCCCCTTTGGTATACCTGCAAATAGCTCTGCAAATTCTTTATCTCTTAAACTGGTTTTACTGGTTCCATCAAAATCATAAGGACAAATAATTTCATCTAGTCCATCTTTTTCTAAGGAAGTAAATAGTGTAGGCGCCTGAGCTCCATGTCCACTATAATGAAATAGTAACTGGTCTCCTGCTTCAGCACCTTCTATTAACCATTTTAATTGCGTGAGTATTCCTTTTTTAGTTGCCTCTTTATTAGTGAGTTTTTTTATGTTTTGTTTGGGATACACTTTATTGGCATCAGTAATAAAATGCTCCATATCTAAAATATCATTCACACAGCCTCTTAATTCATTTCTAGGATCGG
>JBAXPJ010000123.1:0-6030 GCA_037132335.1 Sediminibacterium sp.
TTATGAATCAATCCTTTTTATTTTAGCTCCAAGCTGATTTAACCTTTGATCTAGATATTGGTAACCACGATCTATCTGTTCAATATTTTGAATAATACTTATTCCATCTGCACTTAATGCTGCAATTAATAAAGCAACGCCAGCGCGAATATCTGGGCTACTCATTGTAATGCCTCTTAATTTTTGTGTACGATCTAAACCAATCACTGTTGCACGATGTGGATCACAAAGAATAATTCTCGCACCCATATCAATTAATTTATCTACAAAAAACAATCTGCTCTCAAACATTTTTTGATGAATCAATACGCTTCCTTTTGCTTGAGTTGCAACCACTAATAAAATACTTAATAAATCCGGGGTGAGCCCAGGCCATGGATGATCAGAAATAGTTAAAATAGAACCATCTATATAATTATTTACTTCATAACTATTTTGTGCAGGTATATAAATATCATCACCTTTAATTTCAAGATGAATACCTAATTGTTGAAATTTATCTGGAATCATGCCAAGATGTTGCACACCAGCATTTTTTATTGTTATTTCGGAACCAGTCATTGCAGCTAATCCAATAAAAGATCCTACTTCAATCATATCAGGCAAAATGGTATGCGTACAACCTCCTAATACCTGAACACCTTCAATGATTAGTAAATTTGATTTTATACCGGAAATTTTTGCTCCCATGCTATTTAACATGTGGCAAAGCTGTTGAATATAGGGTTCGCAGGCAGCATTATAAATAGTAGTTTGACCTTTTGCCATCACAGCCGCTAAAATAATATTCGCAGTGCCTGTTACGGAAGGCTCTTCTAATAAAATGTCTGCACCTACTAATTGCTTAGTTGAAAGTTTAAAAAAGCCATCACCTTGTTTGTATTCCGAAACCACACCTAATTTTTCAAAGCCCATAATATGGGTATCCATTCTTCTTCTACCAATTTTATCGCCCCCTGGTTTGGGAATAAAAGAATGATTACATCTAGCTAATAAAGGACCTGCAATCATCACAGAGCCCCTTAGCTTATTTGCTTTTTTCTGGAAAGCAGGGTCGTTTATTTTATCAATATCAATTTGACTCGCATTAAATAGATACTCACCTTCTTTGACATGCGAGACTTTAACCCCTAAATCCACTAATACATCAATCAACAAGGTAGCATCAATGATATTAGGGATATTGCAAATAGTAACTGGCTCAGATGTAAGCAATACAGCGCATATCACTTGTAAAGCTTCATTTTTAGCGCCTTGTGGGGTAATATTCCCACTTAACTTATACCCCCCATGTACTTCAAATGACTTCATTATTAAAGTTTTCCAAATTTACCTATAATTTTATACATCAAAGAGGCCAAAACAAACTAATTTAACTAACATTATTGTACTTATGGTGTCACATACTAAAAATGTAAGTTTAGCTCCTTATAATTCATTTGGGATTGATGTAAAAGCGGCAAATTTGATACGATTTCAAAATACCAATGAAATAGTTGATATTTTTTGTTTACCCGAACTACAATTAATAACACAAAATAGTGAGCCCATTTTAATTTTAGGGGGAGGAAGCAACCTATTGCTATGTAATGATATCAAAGGAGCGGTCTTAAAAAATGAGATCCAATATATCAAAATACTAGAAGAAACAACACAGACAGCAATGGTAGAAGTAGGTGCGGGTGTCATATGGCAGGATTTTGTAGATTATACAATAGACAAGCAGTGGGGCGGCGTAGAAAATTTATCACTAATACCGGGCTCGGTGGGTGCGGCACCAATACAAAATATTGGCGCCTATGGAATAGAGGTATCAAGTGTGATTGAAAAAATAAATTTATATCATATTGAAGCCAAACAATTTTTAAGTTTAACTAATGAGGAATGTTGTTTTGGCTATAGAGATAGTGTTTTTAAGAACAGTTTAAAAAATAAAACAATTATTTGTTCGGTTGTTTTTAGATTACAAAAAAATCCTGTTTTAAATATATCATATGGCGCTATTGCAGAAGAATTAAAAAATACTGATCATATTACCATCAAGGAAGTGTCAGAGGCTATTATTGCTATTAGACAAAGTAAATTACCCGATCCAAAAGTACTAGGAAATGCAGGCAGCTTTTTTAAAAACCCAGTCATAGATGAAAATGCATTTCAAAAAATAATATTAAAATACCCCGATTTAAAATATAATAAAGCGGGCGTTTTATATAAAATTTATGCAGGATGGCTTATTGAAAATGCGGGCTGGAAAGGGTATCGAAAAAATCAAGTGGGCTGCTATGAAAAGCAAGCTTTAATACTAGTGAATTATGGGCATGCTCAAGGAGGGGATGTTTTGGAATTAGCCCAAAAAATACAAACATCTGTTTTAGAAAAGTTTTCAATTACATTAGAAATGGAAGTGAATCTAATTCAATAGCTTTTTCTTACAGAAATTAAGCAAGGGATTTTCAATAAAAATATAAACTAAACAACCAGCTATAATTGCAGAAAATAAAAATATAAATATGAGCAGGTCGCCATTTTGAATTTTACTAAAAAATTCATGAAAATAAATAATAGCGCTAAAAAATAAGGTATGAATTAAATAAATTGAATAGGAGGCATCACCAATAAGCATATATGTTTTTTTAACAAATGCAAACTCAAATGCTGATAGTGTATATTGATATTGAGATAAAAATAAAATTGATGTAACCAATAAAAACGAAGGAATCCCCCATAAATACACCCTTAATAAACTCCCCGAACCATCCAATACAAAATTGGCTTCTGAAATATTAGCATACCCGTTATTGATAAGCATTATTATCTTAATGATTGCAGTCATTAACATCAATAAAATTATTGCTAAATGAATTTTTATTTTACTCGTATAAATAATGCCAATTAAAATGCCTAGAACAAATTCAACTAAAATAGGATTGGTAATAAATACAAAATGAACTTCATCTGAATGTATTAATAAGCCCAATAATACCAGTACCAATAAAATAATGATTGTAATTAAGTTATGGTACTTTTTACTTATGATTAGTGAAATTGTAAACAAGATGTAAAAAAATAATTCATACGAAAGCGACCAAGCAACATTAATAGATGGCATGATAAAATGGTTACCACTATCAAATATTGGTAATAACAATAAGCTTTTAAATATTATAGTTGAATCGGGATGTTTGTAAAAAATCAACAACACTGTGATAGGGATATATAAGGCAAATAATCGTATTAATCTTTTTGTAAAAAATATTTTGATTTTTGCAAAGCTGTCAATCTGAGTAGTCACATACAACATAATAAAGCCACTAATAATAAAAAAAATATCTACTCCAATTGCGCCAAAATTTTGGAGGTATTTATAAGAAGCTTGAAAATTATTCAATTGTAAGTATTGTGCTAAATCGATCGAATGGGCATAAACCACCAAACTAACAGCAATTGCCCTTAATAATTGTATTGAATATATTTGATTCTTTATTGCCAATGTTAATTTAATATCAAAATGTATTGAGAAAAACCAACACTAATATACAGTATTGTTATTTAATAAAATATTAAATAGCCCTTCGCCTATTTCCAAATGGACTTCATTTTGGCAAGGTCGAAAGAATGTATTTTAACATCCCCCTTAATTTCAATACCACCATTAGATAAGGGTTGTTTAAGTGCTTCTGCAATATGTAGTTTTCCATGATCAATATAACCTTCGACTGAATTTTTATCAATTAAAATTTCAATTTTAAAATGAAAACTACCAGGGGTTTCACAAATATAAGGAGCGCCATTAAAGCGATTAAAATTACCATCGTAGTAAATAATGGGGTTGCCTTTATAATGAATTTCCATCCCTACCCCTTTGTCAATTTCAATGTCCATGGTTAAGTGTAATAAATCGGAATGAATATCTTTAATTGCCTTATTTAAATCATTTGCCGATATGTCATTCCAATGAAAGGTTTTATCATGTAATTGATTTATTTGCTGAATGGGTTCGCAAAATAAACGAACTCCTTCCCTAGTGGTTCTTAAACTAAGTTCATTGGGGAAAAGCATCATTTGATTATAGGGCATACCTGGTTGATCTATTCTGCCCCAACCTATTTGGATTCTTTTACCATCGGGGGTATTGTTATAAGTTTGAGCAGCATACTGAGCGCCCCAGGTATAAAAATATTTACCTGCCTCCGGTTTAAAATGAGCACCATCAAAACTACCAATCATATAGGAACCAGAAGCGGCTACCATCACCCATTTTTTATTTTTATTATTCCCATTCACCGCTAATTCAAAAAGTTCGGGGCATTCGTAAAAGCCTTTTGTTTTGCTTTTAAATTCCCATTTTTTTAAATCTTTTGAATTATAAATGGCAACATAATTTTCGTTGTATAAAGCCATTACCCATGTTTTTGTGGGTTCGTACCATATCACCTTAGGGTCTCTGTCGGGCCCTAAAATGGGATTACCTGCATACTTAGTAAAACTGCGACCATTGTCATTGCTGTAGGCCACATTTTGTTGCATCTTTTTTCCGGCGGTGGTATAAAAAGCAACAAGCGCATTGTTACCCCAGCCAGCAGTATTGTTTTTATCTACCACTGCAGATCCTGAAAATATGGTTCCTAAAGTATCGGGATACAATGCATCATTTAATTCATTCCAATGCAATAAATCCTTGCTTACTGCATGGCCCCAATGCATATTTTCCCAATCGGTTTCATAGGGATTGTGCTGATAAAACAAATGGTATTCGCCATTGCTGTATACTAAACCATTGGGATCATTTACCCAACCACGACGCGTTGAAAAGTGAAATTGGGGACGGCTTAGTTCCTTGTATACACTATCCTGACCTGCAAAAGCGTCAGATTGATAAATTAGATTTACCCCATTTACCTGTTTTGATAAAACTAATTTTAATGTTTTACCCTTATAGGCCGATACATCCTTAAATACCCAATAGTCGGGGGCTTTGTCCGCAATACGAATTACCGAATAAGTTAAAGTATCGGCACCAGTGACAAATTTCACCATTTGGCGCGGCTGTGTTTTACTAATTGGAATATTTAAGTATTGTTTCTCAATTTTAAATTCCTTTATAAAAACTTGCGCAATGGTTAATTGACAAAACAAGGCAAATACTATTAATAGGAGTGGTTTTTTCATAAGACAATACCAATGGTTGGATACTAAAATAAACTAATTATTGACTTATTGGGCCTCCCTTTGCTTCTGCCAAGCCCTAATATCATAAATAATGGAGTTAAGGGAGTGATTTTTGTCTAAAAAATTTAAGAAATCATTTAAACAAATTCCTAGAAAACTTAGGGTATTGGTTAAGCTGTTTTTACCAATCACACTGCTGATGGTTTCCTTAGCATTTCCAAAATAATAAGTGTTATGGTTTCGTACTAATAATATGTCATTTAATAAATGTTGCATCATGACATTGCCAGCTACATCTAAAGCAAGTGCTACTTCAACAAAAAAAATATTGAGTGATTTTATTTGTCTTAAAATTATTTGACGGAGTACCGTATACAAAAAACCAAAGGGTGCAGTGGTCACTAATAATGTAAATGCAATCAAAAAAAGTGTGACACTTTTAAAAAAGCCAATGGGGGAATCATTTTTCATAAAATATTTTTTAGTATAATTTCTAAGTAGTAAAATTGAATTATAAGTAGGCATTGAGTTATCATTAAATGCCTTAGAATCCTTTCTAGTAAAGCCTTTTAAGATACTTTATAAATGTATAATTAAAATTTGGAACGCGCTATTTTAATTATACATTCAAGTTCTAAAACTAAAAAAATGAAAAACAAAGCACTACTAGTAGGTATTAATAAATACCCTGATCCCAGAAATGAATTAAGAGGATGTGTGAATGATATTTTAGATATGGCGCATTTTATTTCAGAAAAAAATAAAGTGTATGCGACGGAAAATATCAAAAAGCTAACAGATAAAGACGCCACTAAAAAAACAATTGTAGCACAAATTAAATGGCTATTGGAAGGAGCGCAA
>JBAXPJ010000124.1:0-5948 GCA_037132335.1 Sediminibacterium sp.
GTTCCATTATCTTGGTTAAACAATGCTTGAAGTTTACTAACAATTTCAGGATGGTCTTCTACAAAGGCTCTAGAGCCATTCAACCCTTGCTCCTCACTACCCCAATGTCCCACTAAAATAGTACGTTTAGGATTTGGATAAACTAATTTTAAAATGCGCATAGCTTCCATCATTGTTAATGTTCCTGTTCCATTATCAGTTGCACCTTGACCTCCATCCCAAGAATCAAAATGTGCAGATAGCATTACATATTCATCGGGCTTTTCTGTTCCTTTTATTTCTGCAATGGTATTAAATGATGGAACAACACCTAAATCTTTTGAATCTGTTTGAATACTAATAATTGGATTGTCATTAGATTCAACTAATCGATACAGGGTTCCATAATCTTCCAAAGCAATATCAACAGTTGGAATTTTTGAAGTGTATGCATTAAAAATTTTATCAACGCCAAAACCACTCGACCAGTTATTGGTTAACACTCCTACTGCTCCTGCTTTTTCTAAAATGATTGGAAGCATTTTTGCAGAATACCCTGTTTTACTGAGGCGTTTACGCCAAGCATCTGATTGTTCGGTACGTTCTTTTTTTAATTTATCAAAAGATGCTTTCGTTGCAAATTGTTGCCAGTTATCATCGGGTCTTCCTGTTGGTTGATTCATTGAAATCATTACAAATTTTCCTTTTACATTGGGCAACCAATTCGCAAATGCCACTGAATCCAAAACATCTGGAATGATAATCAATTCTGCTTTAATAGATTTCCCTTTGGTTGACGGGCTCCAAGACAATTGAGTTCCTTCTAAACTTTTTACTCTAGGAGAAAGCATATCAATATGTGTGATACCACGTTCCCAACCTTTCCATTCACCCCATTGTTCGTTGCGTGCAGTAATACCCCAACCGGAATATTTTTCAACAGCCCAATCGTTTGCTTTTTTCATTTGAGGTGTGCCCACTAATCTTGGCCCGATTTTATCAAATAATTCGTGAGCCAATGTTTTCAATTGTGAATGATTGTTTTCTTCTTGAACTATTTTTTCTGTAACAGTTTGTGCATTTAAAATGTTTACTGAAAAAATGCCGACAATCATAAGAAGCTTTGTTATACATCCTATACAACTAAAGCGCAGAGTTTGATTTTTTTTCATATGCTTAAATTTAAGTAAAAAACAAAGGACCCACCAATTAAAGTGAGTCCTTTGTTTTTTTGATGATATTGTAAAATGTATTTCTGGTTATTATTTTATCAGATGATTTTTAAGATCAGTTACTTCAGACGAACAAATTTGATCCATCACCTGTTTCAACTGAACTTTTAAACTTGAAATCATATGATCGCCGCCTTCTTGGCCTAAGGCAGCAACTGCATACATAAAGCTTCTTCCCAAAAAAGTAAAATCAGCACCACTGGCAAGGGTTCTGGCAATATCTGGGCCTGAACGTAAGCCACTATCCATCATAATTTTAATTTGGTTGCTGTATTTTTCAACAATGGGATGCAATGATTTAATACTAGATTGACCCGGATCTAATTGTCTTCCACCATGGTTAGATACAATGATGCCATCTAATCCAAGTCTGATAGCCATTTCTGTATCTTCTTCAGAAGCGATTCCTTTAATTACAAGTTTTCCTTTCCAACGGTCTCTGATTGCAGCAATTTTTTGTTCGTTCAAACGACCCGAAAAAGTAGCGTTCATAAACTGACCCAACTGTTTCATGTTTAAGTTATCAGGCATATAAGGTTTCATGGTTGCAAAAGAGGGTTGTCCATGATACAAAGTTTTTAAAGCCCACTCTGGTCTGCCCATGATTTGAAGGATATTTTTCAAGGTCATTCTAGGTGGCATAGCCAAGCCATTTCTAATATCTCGGGGTCTGTATCCAAAAGTTGGCACATCACTTAAAATAACCAACACTGGATAACCAGCCGCTTCAACTCTATCAATAATTTTATCTCGAATATCATTTTCTGCCGGATGATATAATTGAAACCATGCTTTACCTTCTGTCAACGTTCCAATTCTCTCTATACTACTAGTTGAAACCGTGCTTAAAATAAAAGGAATATTATGCTTAAAGGCTGCTTTAGCTAAAATTTCAGGTGCATTGGGCCAAACCAATCCTTGAAGGCCTATGGGCGAAATACCAAAGGGTGCATCATAAAGATGTCCAAATAATTCGGTGTTTAATTTTGCATCTTTATGAGCCCTTAAATAATAGGGCTTCAATTCAACATCCCTGATTTCTTTTGTATTCTTAAAAAGGTTCACATCTTCATTACAACCTCCATCCATATATTCAAAAGCAAATTTTGGAATTTTTGATTTTGCTTTATTTATAAGGTCATCAATAGCCGGATACTTAGGATTATAAGAAAGTTGCATGAGGATTTTTTTAAGAATAGTATATAAAATGCAAATAATTATTCAAAGATATCAATTAGTTTTTACTTGCCGTCATGGCCCTTCATGCTAATTCGCAACTTCAATCTTATCTCCTTTAACTGGAGAATAATCTAATTTCAATATGCCATTCACTTTAAGTTGATCAAAATAACATTTAGCACCTGTTGCTTTAACCATGTCTTCGTCATTTTGTAAATGAAAATGCAAATGGGGTTCAGTAGAATTTCCGGAATTACCACACAAACCTAATAATTCTCCAGTGCTAACTTTTTGTCCCTGCTTTACAACAATGGAATGTTGTTTAAAATGCGCGAAGAATACATATTCACCGGTAGCTGTTTTTATTATCACTGTGTTTCCTGGTACATAAATTGGGTTTAGATTGCCAGGAATATTATCCTTTATACCATCTACCACCAATACTATTTCGCCATCACATGGCGCATATAATTCTTTTCCAAATGCATAATAGTCTTCGTTAGTTGCACCTGTCCCTTTATGGGTAGATTCATTTTTATCCTTAATCAATATATCAAAAGCATTTTTCTGAGCAACACTTTCCACATGATAGTTTTGCTCTTTAGTATCTCCTCCCCATGTTACATTCCACTCTCCTTTAAACGGCAATTTCATTTTAGTAGCATTCCGAATAATTTCTTTTGCCTCTTTATATTCGGCAAATAATAAACCTGAAATTTCGTTTTTGTCATTTAAAGTAATTGTCATTCCTAAAACTGCATTATCAAAAGTAGTTTCATAGTATGCCGATAATTTTTGAAGTCTAATAAATCTTGTTTTTTTAATGGACCCTAATTGCATTTTTAAACCTGCACTTACCTGTGTGAATTTTTCAAGTGGAAGCGCTGCATTCATTTCTGGAGAAAACATGGCAACAATGCTATCATTTTTACTTTCATTAAAAAAGGATACAAATTTAGTTGACACTTGTTTGTAGTTGTTTTTTTCTGCCTGAGACATCGCTGTATTAAGTATTAATAAAAAGGAAAAAAGTATGATTAAATTTTTCATAGATGTAAAATTAATGCAATTGATAGTAACCTTTTTAACAAAATTGAACCGACGAGTCCATGCTGTTTAAAAAAGCATATAAGTAAACGTAATTCATTATTTATTTACTCAACAACCGCCTATACGAGGTGCCCGTTTATAAATTATTTTACTATCTCGTTCTACATAGTCGCCCGCTACAATTGGATAGGAATACTTAGGAGCATGAGATACGCTATGGCTTCTTATAATTATTTTGTCGTTAACTTTTAGACTATGTAATTGCTCAAATTCATTTTTAAAATTTGGAATATCCTTACCAGACTTTTCTGGCCCAAAAGCAAGAATGTAATCGTCACCATTAATCCTAACCATCAGTCCAAAACCTAATCTTGAACCTGGTGGTAGAGAAAGAGAGGTTACAACTCCCTCCATATTGGAAGAATCATTAATAGCCTTGCTTATTTTAGCAGCAGCCGCAAATACTTTTTTACCTGCAGGAGACAATTCCCATTTTTTGTACATAATACCTTCAGGGGTAGCCTCCCATTGTTCCATTGCAGCTTTTTTTTCATCAGCAGATAGCGTCTTTGGAGTTGACTCTTTAGAAGTTTCATTGTTAATTGCACGATTTGCTAATACCAATCCAGTTACCAAAATTAGTGTTACGATTAGCACATAAAAGATCTTTTTCATTCAATGATATATTATGAATTGGAAAGATAAACAATTGCTGTCTTTTTGTGCGTCATATAATTTTGCTTAAACCTCACGCATAAACAACAAAGTGCCTCCAATTTAAAGTGGGTCCTTGATTTTAACAAAACTCCACTTTTTAGTCTACTTTAGACTGATGATTTACAGCATAATAATTTGCATCATAACTGTCCACATTCTTAAACGACATACAAACTTATGAGTGATCTAAAAGCCGGATATTATATCAAAAGCACTGCCGCGTTGATTGGCAGTTTCTTCGAGAATACAACCATTCTGCTCGTTGAACACAATGAAGAGGGAAGTATAGGGTTTGTAACCAATAAGCCTTTTGAAAAGTCGTTGCATGAACTAATTGAATTCAACTACATTAAACCATTTCCACTGTTGGATGGCGGCCCCGTTGATAGAGAACACCTCTTTGTATTGCACAAGCTACCCGATCTCATTGATGGGGGCACAAAAATGTCCAATGGTCTTTATTGGGGTGGTAATATGGAGCAAGTGATCGAAGCCATCAACATCAGGGGTGCCAATAAACAAGATATTCAACTTTTTATTGGCTATTGCGGATGGGATTTGGGAGAATTGGAAGCGGAGGTGAAAGAAGGAAGCTGGACAATCAGTTATTGAATAATTGCAATTATAGAAGATGATTTATCAGCTAAAAGCCTTTTTAGAAAACAATGACTTTATTAATAACAAGAACCACTAATATTATAATGAGAACCTATGTTTGATCCTAGAAGATGTTCCCGACGAAAATATACTAATATAAAACCGATATCAACCTATTTGAATCGACTTGAGGGCGTGTTTTCTTCACGAAGTGTTTTATACAATGAAAAGTAATTAAAAGTAATGTTATAACTTTCAACCCCGAAGAATTTAATGTAAAAAAACTTATGAGAAATATAAGATACGTTTTATCCTGCATGATTATTTTGTTAACAGTATTGTTCTATTTTACTGTAGAAGCACAACAAAAAAATCTCACTCATCGAACTAAATTTTCTGGTGAATGGAAAACCAAAGAGCCAATAAGTATAGGCGGAAATATTTTTTGCTCATATGTGGAGGGCGATCGTATGAATTCAAAAACAATGAAGATAGCAGAGGATGCAGATTTTCTAACTATAGAAAGTCCAAGCTCAGGCGCAAAGTCATTTACAAGCCGAGAGATGCTGATCATCAACGGTAAAGAAAGCCAAATTGATCATGGCCAAGGAAACAGAAAGAAGTTTTCTTTAAAGTTGTCTGCCGATGGAGAAACTATAACGATTAAATCAATTGTATACTTTATGAATGGTACTCCTTACAATTGGCAGGAAACTTCTTACCATCCAAATGTTAAGGAACAAGCATATACTAACGTTACAGAGGTTTGGAAGTTGAGTAATGATGGTAAGTCTATTACTGTTCAATCCATTGCAAAATCAAATATTTGGGATGGCGAGCGTTCCTGGAAGACCGTATTCAATAAAACCAATTAAAAATAATCAAAATGATTACATATTTCAAGAAAAACCGAACACTATATTTAGCTATAGGTTTTACTATAGTTTTTTCCTTGTACATTAAATTAATTTTAGCTCCTTTTAGTAGCTGCTTTAAGCTTGATGCTGGAGCAAATTCATTAGGTCTTTCTTTTTCTTACTCTTTAGAAATGGTTCGAAAATTCTTTGAATCAAGGACTCAGGAGCAACTTCTTTGTTATAGCAAATTTCTTCAAATTTGGGACGCAATTTTTGCATTTTTTTATACTTTGATGTACGCATCTTGGATTGTGTACTTTTTTAATAACAAGCGTCT
>JBAXPJ010000125.1:0-5867 GCA_037132335.1 Sediminibacterium sp.
GTTCAATAAGTTTTCTTCAGATCCATTATTGTTTCAAAATTTTGGCGCATTGGTGGGAGGAAATAATTTTAAATCTATTTCAGATTCTAGCATTACCAATAAGCAACCTTCTAAAGATTTTAAACTTAAGGTGGTTGTGCTAAAAAACAAAACGCCTGATATAACTATTTGGAAAAATAAAATTCTCCAAATATATAAAGCTAATAACACGATTGCTAGTTTTGACTTACACAAGAAATGGTGGAATAATTTTTGGAACAAACATTATATCATTGTAAGTTCTACTACTGACTCGATTAATACTTATAAAATTACACAAGGCTATATTTTACAACGATACATCAATGCCTGTGCAGGTCGTGGCAGTCTTCCTATAAAATTCAATGGTTCTATTTTTACTGTAAATCTTACCGAAAACTTAGGCACTGGTCTTAAGGGATTCGATGCCGACTATAGAGATTGGGGTGGCAATTATTGGTTTCAAAATACAAGATTGCCTTATTGGAGCATGCTATACACTGGTGATTTTGAACAAATGAAACCATTATTTAAAATGTATAGTGAAGCACTAGCATTAGCAAAATATCGCACAAAAAAATATTTCAACCACAATGGCGCCTATTTTACCGAAACCTTAACGCCATGGGGATCTTATTTAGTAGATAATTATGGTTGGGATAGAAAAGACAAGCCAGATGGTGTTTCTGAAAATAAATATATCCGATACTACTGGCAAAGTGGAATTGAATTATCTACAATGATGTTAGATTATTTTGAATTTACAAACGATAAAAATTTCTTTAATAAACAGTTTATTCCTTTTGCCAAAGAGATAATTCAGTTTTACGACTTGCACTATCCAAGAGACTCGTCAGGAAAAATTAAATTTACACCCGCACAATCATTAGAATCTTTTTTTGAAGGAGTAGTGAATCCAATGCCAGAAATTGCGGGTTTAAAATGGCTACTAGTATCTTTGAATAAATACCCTACGTTAATTGCAGACAAAGAATTTAAACAACAATTCAAAAGACTTTTACTAGAACTACCCGAATTACCACTAACTACTTTAGATAATAAAACTATGCTTGCTGCGGGGCTAAATTTAGGCAAACGCATGAATATTGAAAAGCCAGAACTGTATGCAGTTTTTCCGTACCGATTATTTGGCGTTGATAAGCCAAATATTCAACAAGCAATCGATGCATATAATAATCGAAGCAATAAAGAGTTTTGGGGCTGGCAACAAGATGGCATTTTTGCTGCTTTATTAGGACTAACCGAAGAAGCGAAAAAAATAGTTTCCATAAATTTTTCAACCAAGCATAATGGTAGCCGATTCCCTGCTTTTTGGGGACCTAATTATGATTGGGTGCCCGATCAAGACCATGGCAATGTAAATATGCGTGTATTACAAAATATGTTAGTACAAACAGAAACAGATAAAACTTTGTTATTACCTGCCTGGCCAGCTAATTGGAATGTTTCATTTAAAATTACCATTCCTGGTAATAAAATAGTACAAGGTTCATACAATGAAGCCCAAGGAGTTCAGTTGATTTCAAAGAATACGCAGGTTAAAATTATGCTGCCAAAATGAGAACTCTTTTAAATGAAAAATGTATTGCTGCTAAATTTATAATTGATAAAAATGGCTAGCATTCAAGCTTAAAACTTTTTCTTGGTCTGCTGCATCTAAAAGTTCAGCCAATACTTGTTTATAAGCCCTCCAAGTGTCAATATAATTTCCAGCGAATAACACAATAGGCCAATCGCCTCCACAAAAACACCTGTCTACACCAAAATGCTCCAGAACAAATGCTATATAGGGTTTAAGAACGTCTTTTGTCCAACCTGTAAAATTGCCAGTAGCTGTTCCTAATCCAGAAATTTTTGCAAAACAATTAGGGTTTTGGGCTGCTATTTTCATGCGTTCACCCCAAACTCCAAATCTTTCATTTGTTGCAATTGGTGGGGCATTTAAATGGTCTAATACCAATTTTAATTCCGGAATTTTTTCCATTACTGCAATAGTTGTATTTAGGTGCTGAATATTAACACCAACAACATCATAAGGAATAGATGCTTTTGCTAACATTTGTAAACTTTCTAAAACATCCATTTGTAGTTGCCAGGCCGGATCAGGCTCATTGTGTATTAAATGACGTATCCCTTTTATGTAAGGATTTTTTAAATACTCATTAGCTAGTTTTTGGGCCGACACTAATGGATCCATTAATGGCAACCAACCCACTACACCTTTTATCCAATGATTTTTTTCAGCAGCATCCAACATAAAATCTGTGTCTGGGAAATTATTTGCGGCTTGCACTAAAATGCCCTTTGTTACTCCAGCCGCTTGAATTTGCGGATTTAATTCATTTAACTCAAATGTTCTATTTAAAATACTAGTATCACCTTTTAACCAAGTATATTCTACTTTTTCTAGGTTCCAAATATGAACATGTGTATCAATTGCATTTAACTGATTCATTTGAATAATTTTTAAATTAAATCGCTTGATATTAATTGTATTAAAATTATTAGAAACCAAGCAAATGCCATGATAATTGTTTGATAATTAGAAACATAGTATGCCTAAATACGCCTAAACTGAACTAAACAGATAAAAATTAATGACAAAATAGTAGATAAAAAAGCAAAGAAAACTCAGCCCCAAACTCCCTTTTTTTGACAATTTGGTAATCTAAACTTAATAATTTGGTCATATTGGTTTGGTTATTTTGGAAAACCAAGTTGTATGGACAAAAGAAAGTTAGATGTAGTAGTGCTAAGTGATCTACATCTAGGCATGTTTGGATGTCATGCACAAGAAGCGGTAAACTATTTAAAAAGTATTTCTCCTAAGTTGCTTGTTTTAAACGGCGACATTATTGATATCTGGCAATTTAAAAAAAGCTATTTTCCTGTAGCGCACATGCAAGTTATTAAAGAGATTTTTAGCATGTTAAGTAATGGCACCAGGGTGGTTTATATTACTGGCAATCACGACGAAGCCCTCAGAAGATACAGCGATTTACAAATGGGCAACCTACAATTGACCGATAAATTAGTATTGGATTTAGACGGTAAAAAAACATGGATTTTTCACGGAGATGTATTTGATGCCACTACTAAAGGATCTGCAAAAATTATAGCAAAACTGGGTGGGCATGGATATGATATGTTGATTATGGTTAATAGTGCTATCAATTTTGTATTGCGCTTATTGGGTAGAGAAAAAATGAGCTTGAGTAAACGTGTAAAAAACAGTGTGAAAAAAGCTGTTTCTTGGATTGGAAATTTTGAACATACTGCAGCAGAATTGGCTATTGAAAAAGGATACGATTATGTAATCTGCGGTCATATACACCAGCCTCAAAAAAGATTAATTACAAACGACAAAGGTTCTGTGATGTATTTAAATAGTGGAGATTGGATTGAAAACCTAACCGCACTAGAATACAATCAAGGCTCTTGGGATATTTATGAATACCAAGAAAAAACCTATGCCGCTAAAATAGTTGATATTAAAAAACAAAATAAAAAATTGCCTGAGTTGAATGTGCTAACCAATGAGGTTGCATATTTTTTACACTCTAAAGAAATGCAATTTTAAAATTGAATAAATGAAAATATTATACGCTGTACAAGCAACCGGGAATGGACATATTAGTAGGGCTATTCAAATATTGCCTTATTTAAAACAATATGGCGAAGTAGATATTTTTTTAAGTGGCGAAAATGCAAATTTGAATGTAGGCATGCCTGTAAAATATTCTAGCAAGGGCTTAAGTTTATTTTATGGCAATAGCGGCAAGCTCGATTATTATACCATGTTTAAAAAGTTCTCTTTAAAAAGAATTTGGAACGAAGCAAAACAATTACCTGTTGAAAAATACGATTTAGTTTTAAACGATTTTGAATCTATTACATCACTTGCTTGTAAATTTAAAAATGTACCAAGTATTCAATTTGGTCACCAGGCAAGTTTTCAAAGTGCATTAACACCTAGGCCTAAAAAGAAAGATTTATTAGGCGAATTTATTTTAAAGAATTATGCACCATCTACCAAATACCTTGGCCTACATTTTGAATCGTATGATGCTAATATTTACAACCCCATTATCAAATCTGAAATCATTGAAGCGAATGCAGTAAATGAAGGTCATGTAACTGTGTATTTATCGCATTATTCTAACGCTGTACTCGAGCAATATTTATTAGCTGTACCTGAAATAAAATTTGAAGTTTTTTCGAAAGAAATAAAAACTGCTTGTGTAAAAAATAATATCTACTACTATCCTATTTCAAATACACTATTTACACAAAGCATGATAAAAAGTGCTGGAGTGATTACTGGTGCTGGATTTGAAACACCTGCAGAAGCCATGTATTTAGGTAAAAAATTAATGTGCTTGCCAATTAGGGGTCAATACGAACAACTGTGTAATGCCGCTGCATTATCTAATATGGGTATATCGGTTGTAGATAAAATTGAGCAAGGATTTAATGAAAAAATTAAAATGTGGTTTAGTAATTCTAATAGCATTGGTTTAACCTTACAACATAGCACCTACCAGTTAATTCAACTATTAATGGAAGAAGCAAAAGCATTACAATCAAACAAAGAAAAAACAAGCGTTTTCGAGCCAAATAATTTTGCGCTAATGAACGAACTAAGTTTGTAAAAAATCTCTAAACCAATAACCCGACTGTTTAATGGTTCGTAATTGTGTAGCAAAATCTACATGTATTAATCCAAATCGGGCATTGTAACCAAAAGCCCATTCAAAATTATCGGTTAGCGTCCAAGCATAATAACCGCCAATATTTACGCCGCTGTTTTTTGCTTTTAGTACAGCACCTAAATATTGGTTAAAATAATCAATGCGTTGTTGGTCATTTATTACGCCATGTTGAAAAACATCTTTAAAGCAAGCGCCCCCTTCTGTAACAATAATTTCTGGTATATTTCCATAGTCCCATATTCGATGTAACATTCTATTAAAACTCTCTGGATTGATTTCCCAGCCCAATTGTGTATGTGGTACTTTTCTAGATTTTGCTGTTACTTCAGAAGCCTGTAAATAGGGAATAAGATTGTTGTTTTTTACAGTAACTGCAAAATAATTTTGAATACCAATAAAGTCAAAATCAAAAGCCATTTGTTGTTGATAGCGCCACGATTTGGTATGCAAATGCAATTTTTCTAAAAATTGAAAATTCTCCATATGCGGATACCCTAATCCTAAAACTGGCTCTAACAAAAGCCTATTTAAAAGTGCATCTGATTTTGCGGCAGCAAATACATCTTTATCTTGTAAAGTATGCGGCATCACTTCGCTACAAGAAAAACTAGTGCCAATATGTGCATTCAGCACTTCGGATCTAATAATTCTTCCACCTTCTGCGGTACACATTGCAGCATTGTGAATGGCAGGAAAAAAATTAGACAAGCCCATTTTTCCTGGCGCATGTTTACCCAACATATATCCTAAAGAAGTAAAGCCAAAAGGCTCATTCATTACAATCCATTGCTTTACTTTTTGGCCAAATTCATTGGCGCACAGATTTACGAATTTGCTAAACCATTTAAGCATTTGATGACTCGTCCAACCACCATTTTTTTCTAAAGCCTGGGGCAAATCCCAATGGTATAAGGTAACAACTGGCTCTAGGCCTATTTTTAAACACTCGTCAATTACAGCATGATAAAAAGCAATGCCTTTTTTATTGGGTTTACCAATACCTTCTGGTAAAATTCTACTCCAAGAAATAGAGAATCGAAAATGGTTAAAGCCCAATGCTTTGGCTAATAATAAATCGTCTTTGTAGCGATGATAAAAATTAGAACTATGCGTAGG
>JBAXPJ010000126.1:0-5833 GCA_037132335.1 Sediminibacterium sp.
CAGATCCAGGTTCGATTCCTGGCAAGGCCACAACTTTAGGTTTTAATACGCTGATTTTCAGTTTCCTAGTATAAATTCAGCTCTTAAAGGGTACACTTAAAGGTACACTTTTTTCGAAATAAATCAATAACAACTATTATAATCATTATTAATTTGGAGTTATGGAAGACTATAGGATTGAACTTTTGGAACTACAAAAAAACTTTAATAAGTTATTTGAACAAAGGGAAAAGCCAGTCCATTTATTGGAAATACAACTGATGTTAAAAGATATTGAGGAAGAACAAATAAGGAAAAACCCTTTTCAACCAAATGATGATGAATTTAAAGTTTTCATTTCTTCTGAACATATTAGTTTTCACTTTTTACTCGCGCTTTATTTATTTGTAAATAGCCCACTGAAATATCATGACATATTAGAATATCACAGAAAAAAATTCGAGTATAATAATTTGATAAAGAAAGCTCCTTTTCTCAAACTCTTATCTACCTATGTTCTCGAAACCATAAAAACAACAGGTACAGCTCTATTAATTGAAAATCTTGAACAAATCGTAAGTTATTTAAATGAATACATAGAAAGGTCTAAAACTGGTAATTATGAAATAATAGTTTTTGACTTTAAAGGAAATTGGCATAAAGTTAAAAAAGAGCTGAAGGATCATGTAGATGATGAAGATTTCTCATTTCTAATTCCATTCTTTGAATCTAAAGTTTTGTATGAGCGTGTCCGTTTTAAACTTAATGCCACCTCTCTAGCTGAATTGTTTTTGAGATTTTATAATCATGGTGTTGTTGATTCTAAAACATCGAAATTAAAAATTGCAGAATGGTTACATGCTAGGGTTCTAGTTAAGTATAGAAATGAGGAAAAGTTTGTGGTACCTAGCACGAGTTATTTAGAAAATATTTTATTAAAAAGAAGAAAGACTAATTTGTCTAATAGAATATTGTTGAATTTATATCCTTAAAAGGCTGCTAACTGGCCATGTGCAAGCCAAGGTACCAACGAAGGTACCAGCGCTCTTGAATAGATCTCCTAAGTAATAAATATTTGAATATTCATTATTAGCTTGCTTCTATAATTAAGGAGTATGAAAATAATTACAATGACAACAGATGAATTTGTAGAGATTTTACGTGAGGAATTGGGTAAGATTGTTGCAGTTTCAAAACCAGAGGGGAGATCTAAAGAGTACTTAAACGTTAGTCAACTTTCTACTTATATATTTTTATCTGTACCAGCTATTTACCAAAGGGTTGCAAATGATTCCATACCACATAGTAGAATTGGTAGTCGCATAGTATTTGAAAAAAGCGAAATTGATTTGTGGGTTAAAACTAATCCAAAGTCATGAGTAAATTTTTAAACAACAGATATTGCAAATTGAAGGGTTGCAATGAAATGATACCAGTTGAGCGGCATGGAAATTCAACATACTGTTGTGATTTTCATACAATGGTTGGTAATTCAACGTATAATGCTGAATACTATAAAAAAAGAGTTCAAAATTCAAAAGCAGTTGATTCTAGTGAATTCGCTTTGAAGAGGCTCGCAGAGGTATTTGGATATGAAGTTCCATTTGATGCAAATATGACTATTCCATTATTATTTGACTGGAATATCACTACCAAAAAGGTAAAACGAGGAACTGAAATTATTAATGTAGTTGGTAAGTACGGATATATTTTATTCGATAACAAATCAATGAAAATTTATAAAATATGATAAAAGAATTACTACCACATGAGTCTTTTCAAATTGCTTTAAAGAATGCAACTCCATTCACAAATGTTGCAAATAAAGTTAATAGCCTTCCAAATATAAATACAGATGGTAAGTTACCTGGGAAAAGTAATTCAAATGATTTGCTGGTTTTTTTTGGAGGCGTTTTGTTAATTGGAGCAACTATTTACGCTGTTAGTTATTATACAGCATTAAAGAAGAAACGAAAAGAAATTATGAAATTATAAGAACTATAGTTTCAATTGTAAGAAGATATTGGGATAAAATATGATTCTATGGGACTACCTTATAAAGTCAGCAAATTTTGTAGCATAAGAGTCGTAAATAGTAAAAACAGTTTTTATTCAACAATATGCAAACTGCTCAGTTTTAGAATATCTTTTAATTCAGGTTCTAGATCTAAAAAACCTGCATCAGTTATTATTAAATCTGGAGTTTCCAAATTGCATAATTTAACGGAATCACGCTTTCCTATTTTTGTATGGTCTGCTAGAACAATGAATTTTTCACTACGTTTGATCATATCCTTTTCAGTGTCTACAATCAACGCATTTGAATTAAATAAGCCTTCTTTACTTATTCCTCCAACAGACATGATAAACCATTTAGAATTAAAATCATTTATGGAGTTCGATACTTGAGAACCAACTAACATTCCCGAACGAGGATAAACAAATCCGCCTGTAACAAAAAGTTCAAACTCAAATCCTTCAGTAATTTCATCGATACGGTTGGCAATTAACAATGAGTTTGTAATTATTTTTATTTTTTTATTTTTTAAAAAAGGAATCATTTGAAGTATAGTGGTACCTCCATCTAATATAATAACATCTCCATCTTGAACCAAGCTGGCTGCGTATTCTGCAATGGATGATTTTAATTCGATATTTCTAACTTTTCTTTCTTCGACAAAGCCCATTGATTCAATAGAAGGGATGAGCTTTGTTTTTGTAATTCCACCCCATGTTTTTTGTGCTTTATTTTTTTTGAATAAATAAATGAAATCCCTACGGATAGTTGCTGCAGAGCTATTAAAAATAATGCAAGCTTCTGTTACTGAAAGTTCCTTATGATTGTCAAGATAGTCTAAGATTTCCTTTAATCTTTCGTGTTTGTTCATCTACAAAGATTAAAAAAAAGAATATTTAATCCCAATTAATTATTATTTTAAGACTATCTCTGTCATCTGCCCTTTTAATAGCTTCTAACATTTGATGTGGTTTAAACTTTTCGCTTTCGTTTGTCATTTTACTAAGGAGGGGTAATTTATTGTTTGCAATTAAATCATGTGCTAGATTGATTCCGTGCATTGATGATCCATGAGTAGCCTGAAAGCATTGTAATTTATAGTGAACATCATTATTTAAATCCAGCTCATGTTTTATGACTGGTTTTCCGTCAGCGCCTTTTACTCCAGCATGGGCATCCAAAACGGTATTATATCCAACCAATTTTGTTGCGGTCTTATACGGATATAGCTTTACAGTTGGTATCGTACGATACCAACTGTAAAGTAAAACACGTACGATACCAATTGTAAAGTAATTTCAGGTTTGTTTTAATTGCTCGTCAAAATTGGAAAGAATTTCAATTCATTATAATCGAGGTAATGAAATAGATTTTATTTATGAAACTAAATGAATACAAAACTCAAAAATAATACGATGAAGAATTTTTTAATCATTATGCTAATTTGTTTTTTAACAATTTTCTCTGTAAAAGCTCAAACAAAGAAAGTAACTCTACAAAAATCTAAACTTGAATCGGGGTTCAAGACCATTCCGGATTCCATGCAAACTACAGTTTACTGGTATTGGATGTCCGACAATATTTCAAAAGAAGGGGTAGTTAAGGATCTTCAGGCAATGAAACGCGTGGGTATAAATCGTGCATTTATTGGAAATATTGGCATTAAAGAGACTCCATATGGAAAAGTAAAGGTTTTCTCGGATGAATGGTGGGATATCCTCCATGCCGCTTTAAAAACGGCTACAGAACTAAATATCGAAATTGGAATTTTCAATAGTCCGGGCTGGAGTCAATCGGGCGGACCATGGGTGAAAAAGGAGCAATCGATGCGATTTTTAAATTCATCGGAATTGAAAGTTACAGGGCCACAAAAATTCAGCAGCAAACTGGTTGCGCCAAACGATCACTTTCAACGGGTTAGTGTAATTGCCTATAAAGCCCCAGGCAGTTTCGAGAAAAGCTATCGTTCCTTAAATCCTAAGGTGAGTTCGGTTCCTATGATAGATGGCCTCGAAAAGTTGATAGATGGAGATACCGCTTCCATAGTTAAACTAGCCAACAACAAACCTGTAAAATTTACTTTTGAAACAGAAAAAAAGGCAACCGTACGAAGCATAATCATTCAAGCGGCTAATAAAAAAATTAGACCAAAAGGAGAAGCACCAACCCAGGATGTAATTAAAGCCATGGGAGAACTGTTTGTGAAAGAGGGAGAGCATTTTCGGTCTATAAAGAAATTTGAAATCAACCGCAGTAATTTTGCTTTAAATGTTGGTTTTGAGCCTAATGCTCCGATTGTAATTTCATTGCCTGAAACACAATCGACTACTTATCAACTGCTTATCTCCGATATATCAATGGTTGGCGCTTTAGCAGAAATAGAGCTTTCGGAGAACCCGAAATTAGAACGCTATCCTGAAAAAACACTGGCTAAAATGTTTCAAACGCCACTTCCATATTTTAAAGATTATATGTGGGCAGCACAACCCGAAGTTTCAAAAGACCTTGTAATTGACCCCAAAACTGTAGTTGATATTAGCAAAAAACTTTTGGCAGATGGTACGTTGAATTGGTCGGTACCAGAAGGAAATTGGATCATCATGCAAACAGGTATGACCACAACCGGTGTTACCAACGGACCTGCATCGCCCGAAGCTACAGGACTGGAAACAGATAAAATGAGTAAAAAACATATTGCAGCGCATTTCGATGCCTTTTTGGGTGAAATAATTCGTCGCATACCGGCAGCCGACCGTAAAACATGGAAAGTGGTGGTGGAAGACAGCTACGAAACCGGTGGACAAAACTGGACAGACGGCTTAGTAGAAGAATTTACAGCGAAATACGGTTACAGCCCTGTTCCATTTTTCCCTGTGATGAAAGGAAATGTTGTTGATAGTCGCGACCGTTCTGATCGTTTTCTGTGGGATTTACGTCGCCTGATAGCCGATAAAGTTTCGTATGACTATGTGGCCGGATTGCGCGAGGTGAGCCACAAAAACGGTCTAACTACCTGGTTAGAAAATTACGGGCATTGGGGATTTCCTGGTGAATTCCTGCAATATGGTGGACAATCCGACGAAATTGGAGGCGAGTTTTGGAGTGAAGGCGATTTGGGAAATATCGAAAACCGCGCTGCCTCTTCTTGTGCACATATTTATGGTAAAACCAAAGTTTCTGCCGAATCATTCACTTGTGGCGGCAAAGCCTATTCGCGCCATCCCGCCAGCATGAAACAACGGGGTGATAGATTCTTTACCGAAGGAATCAACAATACCTTGCTGCATGTATATATCCAACAACCAGACGAACGTCAACCGGGTGTAAATGCGGGTTTTAGCAACGAATTCAATCGGCACAATACCTGGTTCAATTACCTGGATCTGTTTACTCAATACCTCAAGCGTACCAACTTTATGCTTCAACAAGGTAATTACGTTGCCGATGTAGCGTATTTTATTGGCGAAGATGTTCCAAAAATGACCGGAATTTGTGATCCGGCTCTTCCGCAAGGTTATTCGTTCGATTATATGAATGCTGAAGTGATTCAAAACCGTATTAGCGTGAAAGGCGGGAAAATTGTTTTACCCGATGGAATGTCATATAGCATGTTGGTATTACCAAAAATAGAAACAATGCGTCCTGAACTGTTGAAAAAGATAAAAGAACTAATAGAGCAGGGCGCTGTGGTTTTAGGACCAAAACCTAATTATTCTCCAAGTATGCAAGGTTTTCCAAAGGCAGATGCAGCATTAAGGAAAATGGCCGCCGAACTTTGGGGAAATGTGGATGGCGTAAAAGTGAAATCAGCGAAAGTGGGCAAAGGAATGATACTTT
>JBAXPJ010000127.1:0-5784 GCA_037132335.1 Sediminibacterium sp.
TCCTTATTGGGCAATTAATACCGCTACCTCCAATATTTATGCAACCAGTACGAATCATCATATTTTTTCAGAATGGACCTTAAGTTTACCTAATGAATTTTCTATTTTAGGGGGCATAGGGGTAAGCAATATGCATTTAAATTTAAATGACCGATTCAATACCGCATTAATTACTCGACCTGCTAGTTTTGATACGGCTTATCAAGGCATGGTGGCACCCCATTTTGCAATCAATAAAGTCTTCAACAAGCAAATTTCTATTTATGCTTCTTATAGTACTGGTTTTAAAGCACCAACCAGTTCTTATTTTTATATTACTACGCCTGCAGTTACGAAACCAGTTACTCCAGCCACGGGAAGTTTAAATCATGTATTGTCTCCTGAGCAAGGGGATCAATTTGAGATAGGATCCAAAGGACAATTGTTTGAAAACAAACTAACCTATGAATTGGCTTATTTTAATACGGTGTTTTCAAAAAAGATGACAGCTATCTCTGTGGTATCTCCTGCTTCACCTTCTACGACCTTGTATAGTTATGTAGTAAATGGGGGTAAGGAAGTCCACAATGGAATGGAGGCCTTATTAAAATATAATGTATATCAATCCGCTAGTAATTTTATTAGTTCCATAAGACCTTTTGCCAACTTAACCTACTCCGATTTTACGTATGGCGATAATTTTAAAATTCAAAAGTCGGTGGTTTTAACTGAAGATTATTCAAATAAAATGGTTGCTGGAGTGCCTAAGTACATGGTTAATTTAGGAGTAGATGTATTGACAAGTGTAGGTTTGTATGGGAACATGACCTATAATTATAAAGATAGAACGCCCATTACTTCGATGAATGATTATTTTGCAACCAGTTATAATTTAATTAATGGCAAACTTGGTTATCAAAATAAACTTTCTAATAAAATCAATTTTGATGTTTATGTGGGAGTAACTAACTTGATGGGTATTAAATATCCCATGATGATATTTGCCAATCAAATGCCTGATGTATATACTGCTGCTCCTGAAAAACCTTTGTTTTTTGGAGGCGTGAATTTAAAATATAATTTTTAAAAAATAAAAAGCATGAAAAAAATAATTTTAGCAACCATTATTTTTGTTGGATTGATTTCCTGTGGCAGATTTAAAAACAGAGCAATAGATGGCACGAAAGACTTAAGAATTGTAAGCTTGTCAAAACACTTAACAGAATTCACTTTTGCATTAGGCAAAGGGCACAATATTGTTGGAGTGGATTGGAGCAGTACCTATCCAGATAGTGCTAAGTTCATTAAGCCAGTAGGCTACCATAGAGCTTTGAATCCAGAAGGTATCATTTCGATGATGCCCGATATGGTCATGCACAGCAATGACATTGGCCCAGAGACGGTTTTGCCACAAATTCAAAAAGCAGGTTTACAGTGCAAAGCTTTTGGCAATGCCAATACCATAGATAGCGCAAAAATGTTATTGAAAGAGTTGGGTGCTTTTTTTGGGGTGAGTGCAAAAGCAGATTCACTTTGTGGTGTGATGGATGCTGGTATCATCAGTGCAAAAAATGCGGTAGCAGCTGTAAAAATAAAAGACACACCTACTGTGATGATTATACATTTTGGTCGTGCAAGCAATGTGTTTTTTGTGATGAGTGGAAGAAAAGGGGTAGGTGATCAATTGATTCAAATGGCGGGTGCGAAAGTAGCGCATTATGATGCCAAAGGGGCAAGGCAAATAAGTGCAGAAGCCATTGCAGAAGCCAATCCAGATATAATCATTGCCACCGATTTTGGATTTGATCAAATGGGTAATATGGATAAATTTATTTCAGGAGTTCCTGGTGTGGCATTAACCAAAGCAGGAAAAAATAAAAGAATCGTAAGATTTGAAGAACATGATTTAACTTATTTTGGTCCAAGAACCGGAGACAATATTATTAACTTAATGAATTTATTTTATCCAACATTGAATGCGTCCAAATAATAAAATATTTTTTAGCGTATTAACTTTACTACTTGTATTGGTATTGATCGCAGCCATTGCATTTGGGGCAGTTCGTATTTTGCCATCTGAAATGATGTCTGCGCTGGTGCATTGGTTTAAATCCGAAACCTCCCCATCCATTTATGAAAATGTTTTTTTACAATTAAGATTGCCTAGGGTGTTGTTGTGTGCCATTACTGGAGCCATCCTTGCTGTTTCAGGGGTGCTGATGCAAGGCTTGTTTAGAAACCCAGTAGTAGAGCCAGGACTGATAGGAACAAGTGCAGGAGCCGCTTTTGGAGCTTCTATTGTATTTAGTTTAAGTCCGTTCATGTCTCCTTTTTTTAAAAGTATATTGGGCCCCTTCTTGGTTCCTGTTTTTGCTTTTGTAGGAGGCTTGGCAGCAACTTATATGGTGTATAGTTTGGCGAAAAATAACAAACGAGTTTCCATACTACCTTTGTTATTGGTTGGAATGGCAATCAATGCCATTGGCTTAAGTGGTGTTGGACTCATGACTTATATCGCTAGAGACCCACAAGCAAGAAGTATTACTTTTTGGAATTTAGGCACTTTTTCAGGGGCCTCTTGGTTTCAAGTATGGGTAACTGGAATCGTTGCCATCCTATGTATTTTCATTGCTTTTAAACAAGCAAAAAAATTAAATGTTTTATTACTAGGCGAACAAGAGGCGGGATACTTGGGTGTTGAAGTGAATAAATTAAAAACCGGTATTTTAATTGTCAATACTGCTATGGTTTCAGTAGCGACTTCTTTTGTGGGCGTCATTGCATTTATGGGCTTGATCGTTCCCCATGTATTAAGACTGCTTATTGGAAGTGACAATCGAAAATTAATTCCGGCCTCCATATTGATGGGCGCCTTATTGTTAACCCTGGCAGACATGGGCGCTCGACTTTTATTAGCGCCTTCCGAAATGCCTATTGGAATTATTACTTCTATAGTAGGCGCTCCTTTGTATATTTTTCTGTTGAAGAAATATCAATTCAATCAAAACGATTTGTAATAATGATAGCAGCACAACATTTAAAATACAGCATTGGGTCAAAAAAAATTTTAGATTCTATTTCAATTAATTTTTTACCAGGCACTTGTAATTTAATTATTGGTCCCAACGGTTCGGGGAAGTCTACGCTAATTAAATTATTAAGTGGGGAGTTGGATAATTTTGAAGGAGAAGTAAATTACCAGGAAGTAAATTTAAAAACCTATAATAAGCAAGCCCTTGCTGCTTGTAGAGCAGTATTAAGCCAACAAACAGAATTGAGTTTCCCGATGTTGGTGGAAGAAGTAGTGCTCTTAGGAAGGAATCCACATTTTGAATTCAATCCCAATAAAAAAGACATTGCTATAGTTAAAGAAGTGATGGCGTTATTAGATTTAAATAGTTTTGCCCAAAGAAATTATCAAACTTTAAGTGGTGGTGAAAAACAACGTGTACATTATGCGCGCGTCTTGGCTCAAATTTGGGAACCACCTACGGGCTCACATCGTTATTTATTTCTAGATGAACCGCTGAATAATTTAGATATTTATTATCAACAACTATTTTTATCAATAGCAGTTTCTTTACTAAACAAAAACACTACCCTCATTGGGGTAGTACATGATATTAACATAGCCTTACGCTATGCCGATCAAATTTTCTTTTTAAAGGAAGGGACATTAATTGAAAATGGCGACCCACAAAGTATTGTGGACGCCATTTTACTAAAAAAAGTATTTAATATCGATACCCAGATAATGGCTCATCCATCAACAGGTAAACCGATAGTTATATTTTAGGTAAGCTATATCCGTTGTTGTAAGGCTTTGTAAAATATTGTTTATTGATGGCATCATCTGTAAACATATTTTTTGTAGCATCCCAATTTACTTTTTTGCCCGAACGATAAGCGATGTTACCCATTTGTGCGATGGTAGCTATATGTGCGCCTTCTTCAATTGGGCAATGCAAACTTCCAGGTGTGTTGTTGCGAATGGCATTGGTAAAATTTAACCAATGCAAATTAACACCGTTGTCTTCACTCTTATGAAGTGCAATGGCTATTTTATTTTTGGCTTGTTTTTCTTCAATTACTTCCCAACCACCTCTATCTAAAACAAGTGTTCCGTTATTTCCAATGAAGGCGATACCGTGATCACGTCCATAAGAACCATTGTCAATCCCCATCGCAGAATCCCATACCAAATTAAATTTATCAAATTCATATAAAGTAGTTAAAGTGTCTGGAGTTTCTTCGGCCAATTCTGGATAAGCAAATTTTCCACCTAAAGCACTTACACTTTTTGGATTGCCTGCTTTCATTCCTAAAATTGCGTAATCTAATAAGTGTACTCCCCAATCGGTCATCAATCCACCAGCATAATCCCAAAACCATCTAAAATGAAAATGGAAACGGCTGGCATTAAATTCACGTGTAGGAGCAGGTCCCAACCAAGTTTTGTAATCTACTCCCGCTGGCGGTGCACTGTTAGGTACCACGGGTTGAGGGCGCATCCATCCTTGATAACACCAAACCTTCGTGGTACGAATATTTCCCAATTGTCCAGAATGAACAATTTCTAATGCATCTTTAAAATGTTTTTGACTTCTTTGCCATTGACCTACTTGTACGATGCGATTGTATCTGTTTTTAGCAGCAATCATGGTATTGCATTCCCCAATTGAATTTCCTGCTGGTTTTTCAACATAAACGTGTTTACCTGCTTCACAAGCATGAATCATTTGTAATGCATGCCAATGATCTGGAGTTCCCACAATTACAATATCAATGTCTTTTCTTTCTAACATTTTTCTATAATCACTATAGGTATCAATTTTTGTAACGCCAGGTTGTTTGACGAGTAGTTCTGCTTTTCTTTTATTCAAAACATTTTCATCTATATCACATAAAGCAACTACTTCCACATTTTTCACGGAGAGCGCGCCTAAAGTATTGGCCCAACCCATTCCATTTACTCCAATGGTACCTACTCTTAAAGTATCGGTGTTGAAAATTTTACTACTTGCAAATAAATTAGAAGTCATAAGTGCTCCATAGGTCAAATGTGTATTTTTTAAAAAAAGACGTCGGCTGTTCATAATAGCATTGTTTGAATTATTAAATAAAATGGCCTAGGTTAAATATAATAATTTTCTACTAAAAATAGTGATTATATTAAAAAGGAAAGTTGAAAAAATTGATTGTAAATCAATGGATTAAGTCTTATTGGCTTACCACTTTAAATGCATTGATAAATTAATGACCCTGCCATCTAAAGGCGCCCAAATCTCTGGGAAACTAGGATTGGTAAGTGGCGGTAGGACTAGGGAGCCATTTTTATTTTGACGTTGATCAAATAAGTTCTCACAATTCAGTACAAAACTAGCTTTCCCAATATTATATCTTAGCATTACAGCCATAAATAAATAGGCGTCTGTGCTGGTACCATTGTCTAAATATTGCTTACCCGTATAAGATGATTCTATACCTGCTTTAAAATCTTCATTAAACTCGTAAGCGAAAACGGTCGCAAATTTATGCTTTGCTATTAGAGGTAAGTGCGGATTGGTAGTATTGTAATTTCTATAGGCGTCAGTATATACATATCCAAAATAGATTTCATAGGGGGCTTTCATTGCTTGCACGTAACTCTCCATGCCTTTAGAGCTGATTGAATTAGATTGATTTGAGTATTGATAAACTCGAGCATTGGGAATATACCCAGGGTAAAGCGGCAGGTAATTGCTACTTAGCGTATAAACAATGGGATGATTTACTTCGTTGTAAAAAATAGTTTGGTTTAATGTT
>JBAXPJ010000128.1:0-5772 GCA_037132335.1 Sediminibacterium sp.
GTAAAATTCAAAATAGTCGTTTGTTTTAATCAATAAATCTATTGTTGTAAAGATAGGTTGATATGAGTATCACTTAATAGATGCTTTATTTTCAACTGTTTGTTAGGTATTAATTGGGGTAGGATAAAAAATAGTAGGCTAATACTTTTTTAATTCTTCTTGTAAAAATGCTACTACCTCTTGGTATTTTAGTTTGAGTAAAATAATCATGGTTCCCATCTGATGTAGGTTTTCGAGTTTTTTGGCATTCAACTCAATTGTTGCTGCCAATGTTCGCATTTCTTCTACACTTATTACAGATAATGATGATTTTGCATAATGGGCCGATTTGCCAACCTGATCCCAATTTTGGGCTTCAAAAGCCGTCTCTATTTGATGAATAGTTTCTGGCATAGTATCCAAAAACATATTAATGATGGTTTTTTTATAGGCATTATCTGTTTGCGAAAACTCATTTAACAAACTCAAATCAACAGTTACCATTTCTTTCAACACTTTAGGGGAGACCTCATTTAAATTTTCTGAACCTTGCAATATAATATTTTCTTTTAATGTTTGATAAAAAACGGCTAGTCCAAAGGGTTTGGGCAACATACTTTTAATGCCTACTTCGGCAAATTTCAATATGTCTTCTTTTGAATTCCAACCAGTCATAGCAACAATTGGCAGCGTGCTATTGATATTTGCTCTGATGCGTTTGGTTGCTTCGTATCCATCTAAAATAGGCATCCCTATATCCATCAAAACCAAATCGTATTGCTCCTTCATTATTGCTTCAATAGCTTCTAATCCGTTTGAAACAATATCAAAATAGGCACCCGTGGTTTGCAAGGCATGGGTAATGAGTTTTTGATACACGAAATCATCCTCTGCAATTAAAATCCTCTTTTCGAGTAAAAAATGATCTTGATTATCCACTGTTATGAGTCTGTTAGGGGTAGTAAAGTAAATAAATAAGCGTCATTTGTGGCTTTATATTGTTTAAAAAGGCAAATTCTGCATCTTTTGACTAATATTTAACCAACCCTTGATAACAATTCTATTATTTTTGCGCACTAGATCTGCGGCAACGCGTCATTAATTGAATAAAATGAAACAAACTCTATTATTACTTGTGGGATTAACTGTTGCTCTTTTTATACAGGCCCAAACTACAAAAGACAAAACCACAAAAAGCAAAATTAAAAGTGCAACCACAGCAACATCCACAGCCACTGGTACAGTTACCAAAGCCAAAGCTGATTGGTCTAAACTAGATTTATCTAGCCGTCCTGGCGACCATTTTATGATTCAATACGGATCTGATATGTGGTTAGGCAAACCCGATAGTGTAAGAACTGGTGGTTTTAGTCGTCACTTTAATTTGTACTTCATGCTCGACAAACCTTTTAAATCAGATCCTCACTATAGTTTAGGAATTGGTGCTGGAGTTGGTAGCAGCAATATGTTCTTTACTAATACTTATGTAAACCTAAAAGCTAATACTGGTAAACTTCCTTTTACAAGAGTAGATAGCGCAGATCATTTCAAGAAATTTAAACTGACCACTATTGCCCTTGAAATTCCTGTTGAAATCAGGCATTTTTCAGATCCAGAACATCCAGGTAAATCTTGGAAATGGGCTGCTGGTGTAAAAGTTGGTACCCTTTTAAAAGCTTATACCAAAGGAAAGAACCTTGAAAACAAAGCAGGATCTTCTGTATATGGTAATACTTACATTAGCAAAGAAAGCGACAAGCGTTTTATGAATGGCACTGTTTTAGCACTTACTGGCCGATTCGGTTATGGTATTTTTTCGGTGGATGCGCAGTATAATTTAATTGGTGTTTTGAAAGACGGATCGGGTCCGGCAATGAATAAGTTTTCAATCGGATTTACTATCAGCGGTTTATAAGCGATTCAAACTAATTTTTAGGCCCTCGTTAAAATATAACGAGGGCCTTCTTTTATCCCCTAGCTAAAGTTATCTTTACAAAAATTGAACAACGTTGATCGAGAAAAAACAAGCCATTACTAAAGACCAAGCAGCTGTATTAGTAGGATTAATTCAAAAAGACCAAACCAACGAACAAGTAACCGAATACCTCGACGAGCTGGCTTTTTTGGCCGAAACCGCTGGCGCTATTGCCATTAAAAGATTCACACAAAGACTTCCTCATCCGGATAGTAGAACATTTGTGGGTAAAGGAAAGCTCGAAGAAATTAAAGACTATATCAATGGCCGTCATGTAACCCTTGTTATTTTTGATGACGAGTTAACAGGCTCACAGATTTTAAATATCGAAAAAGAATTGGGCGTAAAAACCATTGATCGAAGCGATTTGATCTTGGATATTTTTGCCAGCAGAGCGCGCACAGCACAGAGTAAGGTGCAAGTAGAATTGGCGCAGTATCAATACTTATTACCAAGGTTAAAAGGTATGTGGAAGCACTTAGAACGCCAAGGAGGCGGTATAGGATCTCGCGGACCTGGAGAAACAGAAATTGAAACCGATAGACGTATTGTAAAAGATAAAATATTCTTACTGCGCAAGCGTTTGGGCGAAATAGACAAACAAGCATTTACCCAACGCAAAGAACGCGGAGAGTTAATAAGAGTGGCACTTGTGGGCTACACCAATGTTGGTAAAAGCACTTTAATGACACTGCTAAGTAAGAGCGATGTTTTTGCAGAAAATAAATTGTTTGCCACCCTAGATACCACCACTAGAAAAGTAGTTTTTGAAAACACGCCTTTTTTATTGAGCGATACCGTAGGATTCATTCGCAAACTCCCCCATCATTTAATTGAAAGTTTTAAAAGCACCCTCGATGAAGTAAGGGAAGCCGATATTTTATTGCATGTTGTTGATATATCACACCCACAATACGAAGAACAAATTGGCGTGGTAAACAAAACCTTACAAGAACTGAAAGCCTTTGAGAAGCCCATCTTAACCATCTTTAATAAAATGGATATGTATGTAGAAAAAACCTTCGACAACTGGCTAGAAGACAGTGTAAAACAAGAACTACTGCAAGATTTAAAAGATAAATGGGATTTGGCCACCGAAAACAATTGCGTATTTGTATCGGCAGTTGAAAAGCAAAATATTGATGCCCTAAAAGAAATTATGCTTGAAAAAATTAGGGCGCAGTACCATATTCGTTATCCTTATAGGTCTCAATCTTACTAAACACTGTTAATGCTTTGATGATGGCTCAAAATGCGCTTGTTTGGCATAAAATAGCCGAGCATATCAACCTAATCAATTGGCAACCCAATCAATTAGCATTGATTGAAGTAGCAGGCAAAACAATTACGTTAATACAGCACAAAGAACAAGTTTTTGCCTGTGCACATAAGTGTCCGCACGCAGGCGCTGTGATGGCCGATGGATACATTGATGCTACCGGACAAATTGTTTGCCCCCTCCACCGATATCGATTTTCGCTACAAAATGGCAGAAATACCAGTGGCGAAGGCTATTTTTTAAAAACATACCCCATAGAACACAGAGAAGACGGAATATTTTTAGGATTAGCCCCCAATAGTTTATTTAATTGGTAAGTTTTTTCAATTCATATTTCGTTGAAATACATTTTTCCCTATTTTTGCTGCCCGTTAAAGAGAAATCTATAATTGGAAATTCCTCCTTAGCTCAGTTGGTTAGAGCATCTGACTGTTAATCAGAGGGTCGTCTGTTCAAGTCAGACAGGGGGAGCTTAATTATCAACCACTTACACTAAAATGTAAGTGGTTTTTTTATATCCCTACCAAACCCCTGCCATATATTGAACTTTGGAAGGAAAATAGAAACGAAAGAACGGAATAATCATTTAACTTTAAGCACCCCCCCCCCTCCAGACATTTTGATAAAATCTTTGAAACATACTCTTTAAAACCAAAACACTAATACAATGAAATCATTCATTTGTTTTTTATTAATTGCTTTAACTGGTATAATTATTCCGATTAAATCATACTCAAAACTAAATTCTAAGAACATATCATATCAATTTCCTTCTAAAAATGATATGATTCTTGGCGATCAAAAATTCTGTTATGATGATACTTATGGCAAAAGTGGGTTGAAATATGAAATAACATTATTAAGCAATGGCAAGGCTAAACTTGTAATTAAAAAAGATGATACAACTGTTAGAACTGGGGATGCAAAATGGGAAGAATCTTCTATTATGGGTGACCAATCAATTGTGAGGGTAAATTTATCAACTGGGAATGTAATGAGATTTAAAGCTACAAAAAGCTTATTGAAACAAATTACCATGCTTATAGATAGCGCAGATAATATTTGGAACCAATGTTTTTAATTAAAAGAAAAAGACATATTAACTAAATTAAGCACCAAGTTTATTTAAAAATAAACTTGTTAAACTAACACTGCTATTATACATCGTCAAACCAAAGTAACCTTTTGACTTTAGCGCGTTTCGTTTCTATTATAAATCCACTAGTAAAATTCTTCTGATAGTTTATTTGATATAATTTTATTGGCCCCTTCTTTTTTTATTTCTGTGCATTTCAACGTCCATGAAAGGTTGCATAAACAAGGTCATTAATTACTGTAAGAATGGGCATTCTGCTATGCTTCCTAAAATATCTCCACTTCCCCTTTTTTATTTGATTCATAAAGCTTATTTTTCATAATTAACAATTACGCTGATTTAACTGAGTATTAAACTGAAAAAATGATTAAAAATCGCAACAAGATTAAAATTTTAGTAAGCACTATTTTTTTAATGGTCGTATTAATTTCTTTTACAGAAACTAAAAGAGCTTTCTTTCAAGATCCAAAAGATCCTAAAATAACCAACCTGAAACTTCCAGAGGGTTTTCATGCAGAACGCCTGTATGGTCCTTCTGAAAAAGGAGAAGGATCTTGGGTTTCAATGACTTTTGATAATAAAGGACGCATTATTGCTTCTGACCAATATGGTTCCTTGTATCGACTAATTGTTCCTAAAATAGGAGATACTATCACTAAAGTAAAGATTGAAGAATTAAAAATTACAACAGATAGTGCTTCTACTAAAAACCCCGTAACCATGGGCCATGCACATGGCTTACTATGGGCTTTTAATAGTTTGTATGTTATGATTAATAACACCTCTAATGAAAAGTTTAAAAGAGGAAGTGGTTTATACAGACTACAAGACACCGATGGTGATGACCAATTTGATAAAGTAACCTTAATAAAAGCACTTGATGGCGAGGGTGAACATGGCCCACACAGCGTGATATTGTCGCCCGATAAACAATCTATTTATGTGGTAGCAGGAAACTTTACAAAAATTCCAAAACTAAATTCTTATCGTAATTATCCAGAAAGTAAAATAGATAATTTATTTCCTCTAATTAAAGATCCTAACGGACACGACAATACTGTACAAACACATGGCGGTTGGATTGCACACCTAGATTCTACGGGTGCTAATTGGGAATTAATTGCTTCTGGCTTTAGAAACCCTTTTGATTTAGCGTTTAATGATCAGGGCGAATTATTTGCATATGATTCTGATATGGAATGGGATTTTGGCACACCTTGGTATCGCCCCACTAGAATAGTTCATGTAACGAGTGGTGCAGAGTTTGGATGGAGGCCCGGTACCGATAAGTGGTCTCCTAAATATCCCGACAACCTTCCTGCTGTAATTAATGTAGGACAAGGTTCTCCTACTAATTTGATTTATGGTGGAAACGCGCGCTTTCCAAAAAAATATAGAAAAGCAATGTTTGCTTTTGATTGGAGTTTTGGAATTATTTATGCA
>JBAXPJ010000129.1:0-5509 GCA_037132335.1 Sediminibacterium sp.
GTATTCAAAGTATTTACTGCCGCTAAATAATTAGCCAGCATAGTAGCTGTATCTGTTAAACTTAATTTAGTAGCTAATTGAGATTTTAAAAATGCTGTATCAATTGTTTGAACAATTCTTGCATACGGAGCCAACATATTTAATGTATCTGTTGCAGTTAATTTAGTCCCTAAACTTGTTTCCAATATTTTTACTGCTGTCACTTTCGCATAAGTTGACAACATTTTTGTAGTATCTGTAATATTTACTTTTTGATCCACCCCAGCTGCAGTTCCTGCATACAATGCATAGGGCACTGTTCCAAAAGAAGTAGTACCTAAATCAATTAACTCATTTTTATAATCCCAGCCAAATGCAGGTGATACTGGCGTAATGGCTATTTTTAAATTTAAATAGTAGGGCCCTTTTGACCAATCAATACTTGTTAAGTTACTTGCCGTTCCTCCTAATCTTGTTCCTTGACCAACGCTAATACTAAACACACCTGTAGCGTCCGTGGTAGTTTGGAACTCCTCACTCAACACTTTTGTGCCTGTTGCTGTGGTTTGTATAATACTAGATTGTACAAATATTTTACGATCTTTTGCTGGATTGGAATAATTATCCCTGGCCACAGCTTGAAAATAAATACCATTCGCTGTTTGCGCTGATAATTTACTTGTAAATAAAGTACTTAATAATAAGATTACAAATGTTGCGATTAATTGTAATTTTTGCTTCATAAGTTTAGATTCTGAATTGGAGGATTATAATATTTTTGATTAATTGGCTTTAATGAATTTTAAAGCATCAACATAATTTTCTGATTCAATTTTTAATACATAGGTCCCAGATACTAAAGCACTCACATCAAGGCTTAAACCCTGAAATAAATTATAGCCTGTTTCCTTGCGAGTTGATAGCAATACGCCCTCCGTGGTCCAAATCGTTAAGTTGAAAACTTCAGTTAATGGAGGTGTATTTATAAATTTTACTTTAGTGGTTGTATTAACAGGATTAGGATAAAGCTTAATACCTAAACTATTTATTTTTAAAGTGACTTCGCAATTAATTGCAAACTGACCATTACCTCTAACACCATTTAATACTGCTACCCCATTTTGTACACTTAAGCAAGTAGCGATGCTGTTAAACTGAATTGCCATGCCTGTATTGGAAGCACCTGACATACTTCCCATACTACTCATTATAAATGTAGCAGGCGCTTGTGCTTTTATGCCTGCTGGAACAAAAATGCACAGCACAATCACAAAAGTTATTGTAAATATTTTGAAGAAGTGTTTTAACATGAATATTGAAATTATTTTGCACTACTGTAAAACAGCTGTGTAGTTTTACCACTTAAGGTGTACGATAAAATCAATTTGTTTGCTCCTATTGAAATTATATCATAGATATATTCAATGGCATTGCCATTACTCGTTTTGGCTTGTACATGAATTTGTAGTTGGCCATTTATTTTTTCAACACTATAAGTGCCATTTAACCCATCAGAGTCCTGTGTGGTTAAATTCTTTAAAAAACTAACAAAGTAGGTGGATTGACCAACATAGGTTTTAGTTGTGGATCCAGTTTGGCTGTAATCCAAAAACCAAGATTTTTCCTCTAGCATTTTTTGTGCAAGACTGGTCTCTGCTATTGTAGCATCCTTTGTACATGAAATAATGCTAGTACTTGATATAAACCCAATTAAAATGTATAATAGATATTTTTTCATTGCTTTTTTATTTAAAATAAATCACTTGCTTTGAACATCATACCAATCTCTAAACTATTGACGTTGGCACTAATGGGAGATTTGGTAAATGAAGTAAGCCCTTGCTTATAATGTAAAAACAGAGTATAGAAATTTTTATTCTCAAACTCAAAACCTACATCTGCTCTTAATAAAAATCTTGAATAATTGTTATTTATTAAATTATCGGCGCTTTGCTCCGATAACCTTGTATCCAAGCTAGGCCCTACTACTAGATAAAATTTATACTTACTCGTATCGCTTATGGCTAACAAATTTTTATAATGTGCTGCAATGCTTAAATTTAAAAAACGCTCATCTGCTTTAAAATTGGAAAAACTTCCTAAAAATGGTGCTAAGCTTTTAGAATCCTTATAATTATTCCCTGTAACCAAATTATTCAAAACCATACCAAATGAATAATTGTGTTTTTCCTTGTATTTGCCATCTACCCTAAAACCAGCAAAATAACCTGGTTTAAATGCATTAGAATTAATGTCAGATAAATTGTAATTGAAACTTGAACTATATCCACCTGCTGTTATAGTTTGTTTTGATAATCCAATACCTGCTAGTAAATAAGTATTGTTGTCTGTGAAATCAATAAAAGTCTTATTCCAAGATGTATTAAAACTCTTTTTAATTTGTTGTATACGATCCGCTACTGGATGCTCTAAATACAACTTATCCTTGTCTTTGTCTTTTTGTGAAACTTTTGTTTGACTGTATATATTATTAAAAATTAAAATATTAAACAGAATTAATATAACTATGTAACGACTTTTCATTTTGAAATCAAATCTTTAGGTAAATAATAAGTATATGGTGCCGAATCTAGTAAAACAATTAGAATAATATCTATATAGCAAATTATATTTTTATTAGTTTATTAACATTATTTCATATTGTTTAAATTACTTTGGATTTAAAAGTGAATTAATTAAACAAATTTTTATTTAGCAGTTAATCACTTGATTAATTCTTCAAATAAATTCTAAAAAAATGATGGGTTTTGTCGATATAACTCATTTAATTTCAAGAAGCTTTAGAACTTTTTCCTAAAACTGATAAACAACTATCTATTTTTTTGTATTTTGTATGATAGATAATATGATTAATTAAAATTTTAACTAATATGACTAGTTCTAACATTTTTGATGCCATCGTAGTTGGCTCAGGTATTTCCGGTGGATGGGCGGCAAAAGAACTTACCGAAAAAGGGCTTAAAACCCTACTACTTGAAAGAGGACGGAATGTTGAACATATAAAAGATTATCAAGGAACCGAAAAAGACCCCTGGGAATTAACACATCGCAACCGCATTACTCAAGAGGATAGGACAAATTCGCCTATTCAAAGTAAATGCTATGCTTATGATGAGGTTTCAAAAAAGTTTTTTGTAAACGATGTTGAAAATCCATACAATCCTGTAAAACCTTTTGATTGGATTCGTGGAAATCATGTGGGAGGTCGTTCCTTAATGTGGGGTCGTCAAAGTTATCGTTGGAGTGACCTTGATTTTGAAGCAAATGCAAAAGATGGTCATGGCACCGATTGGCCTATTAGATATAATGACTTGGCTCCTTGGTATAGTTATGTTGAAAAATTTGCTGGCATTAGTGGTAATAAAGATGGCATTCCTAATTTACCTGATGGCGAATTTCAACCTGCCATGGAAATGAACTGTGTCGAAAAAATGGTAGCGGATAATTTGAAAACAAAAATGGGAAGACCTATGATTATTGGAAGATCAGCAAACCATACAGCAAAAATTGGAACTCGCGGCCCTTGTCAATTTCGAAACAAGTGTCATCAAGGCTGTCCCTTTGGAGGTTATTTTAGTTCCAACTCTGCTACCCTTCCTGCAGCCACAGCTACTGGCAACTTAACATTAAGACCTGATGCAATTACGACCGAAATTTTATACGATAAAGAAACAGGTCGTGCAAAAGGCGTTCGAATATTAGATGCAAACACAAATAAAACAGAAGAATATTTTGCAAAAATTGTTTTTCTAAATGCTTCCACATTAGGTACTACACATATTTTATTAAATTCAGTTTCTGAAGAATTTCCAAATGGATTTGGAAACAGTAGCCAACAAGTTGGTCATAATTTAATGGACCATCACTATGGCGTTGGCGCCGGCGGTGATTTTGATGGCTTCTTAGATAAGTATACTTATGGTCGTCGCCCTAATGGTATTTATGTTCCTCGTTTTAGAAATTTAGATGGCGGATCCTCCGCTGGATATCTTCGTGGATTTGGATATCAAGGTGGTGCTTCTCGAAGAGGTGGAGATTCAAATGGTATTGGTGTTGAATTAAAGGAAAGTATCACTGAACCTGGAAATTGGTCAATGGGTTGGGGTTCTTGGGGTGAGCATCTCCCTTATTATGAAAATAAAGTGACTTTAAATAAAAATAAAAAAGACAAATGGGGTTTGCCCACTTTAGATATTGATTGTGAATTTAAGGACAATGAAATGAAGATGCGTGTAGACATGAAAAATAGTGCTGCCGAAATGTTGGAAGCAGCTGGCATAAAAAATATTTCTACCTACGACAATATGCCTGCTCCAGGATTTTGTATTCATGAAATGGGAACTGCTCGTATGGGCAAGGATCCTAAAACATCGGTATTAAATAAATGGAACCAGATGCACGATGCAAAAAATGTATTTATTACAGATGGCTCTGCAATGGCTTCTTCCGCTTGTCAAAATCCCTCATTAACTTATATGGCATTAACTGCTAGAGCGGTTGATCATGCTGTGTCTGAACTAAAAAAAGGAAATCTATAAAGATTTCCTTTTTTTTAAAACTAAATTATAATCTACAACTAACTATTGACCACGGTGTCTAATGTTTGAAGCCCCTGAAGACGAAGATTCTTTTACATTCGGACTTCCTTTATAATCAATACTACTTGCTCCATTTGAATTTACTTTTAGAATTTCAGAAACAGATGCTTTAATATTACTTGCACCTGATGCATTTAGGATAGCTGCTTTGGCAGCTAAATTATAAAGTTTAGCGTCACTTGCTCCTGAAACCACTGCTGACAAATCATCTACGCTTCCAGTTAATTCAATCTCTGATGCACCTGTTGTTGTAATTGAAATGGTATTGGATTGTACTTTTGCTTTACAATGTGAAGCGCCCGATAAATCATACACCAATGAAGTTGTTAAAAATTCTCCATCTAAATCAGAAGCGCCCGATAATTTAATTTTAATTTTAGGAGATTCTATTTGATTTATTATATGGACATCACTAGCACCCGAAGCGATAATTGCATTAATATCTTTCACACTCACATAGGCTTTGATTTTGAAATTTCCCCACTTTTTCCAATTAAACCAAGTTCCATTTTCTTCTAATTTTATAATCAATGTACCACCTTGCACTTCGGTAATAACACGACCTCTTATTTCATCATTAGACGCACTCACCGCTACTTTGATTTCATTGGATTGTGTCAGGTATAAATCAATTGCACTTGAAACTTTAATTGCTGTAAAATTGGGTACTTGACGAACCTCTACATTATCATCGTAAACGATAGTTCCTTTTTGTTGGGCGTTCACTGTACAGCCAGTGATTAAGATAAAACCAAGAAGTAGCTTTTTCATAAAATGGTGTGTTTATTCCTTAAAACGAAATATCAACCATAAAGTTACAGTTGTCTATATGAATTATACAACCTATTTTTGCTCTGTCCTCGGGGTGCTGTAAAAAGCTGAGAAAAAACCCGTTGAACCTGAACAGGGTA
>JBAXPJ010000130.1:0-5505 GCA_037132335.1 Sediminibacterium sp.
TTTTCATATTTCAATCGCAACAATTCATTCATCTGATTCAGTTATTTAATATTGCTTGATAAATATAATTAGTGTCGGGTGATAAATTCATCTGTATTCATTAAAGCCAATACCACCGATGCATTGGTGGCCAGTAATAAATTTTGATTTGTTGCAACTTTTGTAGCCCCAACAGATAAAATTTTCATTGCTTTGTCTGGATTTTTTTTATAATTATTTTGTTCTGTTGTAAACATGTTTTCTAAAAGACTCAATTCTTTTATTGTTGGATTTCTTCCAGTAACCAACTTAAACCCAAATGCCAATTGCTTGGCAGTAGTGGCGCCTCCTTCTTGCATCATTCGCCAACTAATTAAACGAGCGGCTTCAATCATTTGAGGATCATTCAAAAGCGCTAGCGATTGCATAGGCGAACTAGAATTCTGTCTTTTAACAGTACATACAGACCTGTCTGTGCCATCAAATATTTGCAAAAATGGAACGACGCTCGTACGTTTTCTTATTGTATAAATACTTTTTCTATAAAGCCCCTCTCCATTTTCTTGCAAATATTGATAGCGCCATTTTTTATCACTCAACTCCTCCCACAATCCGGCAGGCTGGTATGGATATACACTTGGGCCGCCAATTTTACTAGATAATAAATTACTAATAAATAATGCATTGTCGCGAATCATTTCTGCAGGTAACCGATACCTAGGGCTTCGAGTGAGCAATATATTTTGTGGATCTTTTTTAATAATTGCAGGCTCATTAATAGATGACTGTTGGTAGGTTGCACTCATGAATATTAATTTCTGAAGTGCTTTGGTATTCCATCCATTTTCTCGATACCAAACAGCTAAATAATCTAGCAATTCTGGATGAGAAGGCATTTCACCTTGATTGCCAAAATTATCGGAAGATTTTACAATGCCTTTGCCAAATATTAACTCCCAAATTCTATTTACAGCAACCCTACTTGTTAATGGATTTTTTTCTGAAAATAACCATTTAGCTAGCCCTAAACGATTCTTTGGCAAATCAGCAGCAAAAGGTAAAATTGACTTAGGGGTAGAAGGAAAGACTTGGTCTCCATGATTATCATACACCCCTCTTTTTAATACATAAGTAGGTCTTGGTTGAGGTAAATCTCCCATCACCATTACCTCTTTTATTGAATCGTATAAATTACATAATTCTATTCTTGCATTAATTAAAGGTGTTGCAATTGGAGATGGCTTATTTTTTTTACTACTAATTGGATATGCTTGAAGTGAATGCAAATAGGTTACTTCATTTTGCGTTAACACTTCATTAAAGAGTTGAAATTCGTCTATCTCACCACCAGGCATTGAACGATCTAGTGTTCTTACCCCAAAATCAAGACCAGAAAGAGGCGCTTTATGTATGCTAGGATATGAACGAATATGTTTTTTTAAATGATCGTATTCAACTGTTGTATTGATTTTTTTTCCATCTACATAAATAGCAACACCAGCAGCACTACTACTGCCATCATAACTAATAGCAACATGGTACCACTTACTTGTATCTAAAACTAGGTTACTAAAAACACTAATAGCATCGTGCGGAAACGCATGAACCAACCTAAAATTAAGTTTGTTGTCCTTCAGTAATAAATCATATCCCTGATAGCCATATTTATGGTAATCTGATTGATAAAAAACAGTTGCTAGCGGATACTTAGTGGGTACTTTTAACCAAAGACTAAATGAAAATGGCTGGTATCGCTCAAAATAAGCAAAGGTATAAGGCGGAAAAGAAACAAAAGTTTCATCTGTATACTTTAGTGAATTACCTAAAACACCTTTGCCAGATTGTATGTTCTTATACTTAGCATTATTTTTATTATCTGCTTCATTCACAAAAGAAGTAGCATTTTCTCCTTGATTAAGTAATTTATCAAAACTCAATTTGGCTAATACTTTTTTCCCTAAAGATTCTTTAATAGATAAATCATTAGTATTACTATTTTGTTGATTGCTTTTTTCATTAGCAACCTTTTGCTCTAATTCGAGTTGCCTAATATATTTTTGTAATTGGTTTATTTTAGTCTCTTCTTCTTTTTTTGTTAATAGCAATGTTGGGCCAGCAACCATGTCGGTATTGCCATAATTAGGGCTCCCTTTTTCAAAAGTGCTATTAAAGAAAGCACTTAATGAATAATAATCTTTTTGGCTAATAGGATCATATTTATGGTCATGACATTTTGCACAACCCACTGTCATAGCCATTATACCAGTTCCAAGTGTGTTGGTTCGATCAACCACGTATTCTATTCTAAACTCTTCATCAATAATTCCAGCTTCTGTATTCTGCTTATGGTTGCGATTAAAGCCTGTTGCTAGAATTTGTTCTTGTGTGGCATTAGGCAATAAATCCCCTGCAATTTGCCAGGTAATAAAATCATTAAAAGGAAGATTTTTATTGTATGCATTTATTATCCATTCTCTCCATGGACTCATATCGTAATGCTTATCATCTAAATAACCATAACTATCAGCAAACCTTGCTAGGTCTAGCCAATAAGCCGACATCCTTTCGCCATAGTGCTTTGAGCTTAAAAAATTGTCTACTAATTTTTCATAAGCTTTTGGATCTGTACTATTGTTAAATGCTTCTATTTCAGATAAACTTGGGCTAATTCCCCTAATATCAAAACTCAAACGACGAATCAGGGTTTCCTTATCGGCAAGTTTTGCTGGATTTAGTTTTTCATTCTCTATTTTGTTGAGTATAAATAAATCAATATCGTTTTTTACCCAGTCTTTATTAACTACACTTGGCGCACTAGTTTTTTCAGGTGCTACAAATGCCCAGTGTTTTTTATATACAGCCCCTTGCTCAATCCACTTTAGTATAACCGCTTTCTCATAAGCCGTTAATGATAAATGTGAGGCAGGAGTAGGCATTTTATAGTCTGCATCTTCACTTAAAATACGATGAACTAATTCACTGTTAGAAAGACTACTTGGCTTAATAGCCCTAAGTCCTGATTCCGTTTTTTTGTTATAAGCAGCTGTATCAATATCTAAACGCAAATTGGCTTTTTGCTTTTTGGCATCTGGTCCATGACAGGCAAAGCACTTATCGGATAGTATTTTTTTTACATGAATATTGTAATCTATTTTATCGGGCAAATTTGCAGTTTCGTCAACTACATCTTTAGGTATAGTTACACCGCCACAACTCATTAAAAATAGAGCAAAGGAAAGCAAAGAAGCTGTGCCAAAACCATTAATCATTGGAAAGATGTTTACGGTTGTAAATTTAGAAGTTTATCTTCTTTAACTATTGGCCGACGTATTGCTAATATATATACTTTTTTGGCATTGTCCAACAGTCTATGAATTGCCATTTTTAGGCATAGTAACCCTTTTAAAATTAGAAAGAACTATACCTTAATTATAAAATGAATTTTAAAAGAACCTAGTAATAACGGCTATTGTATTAGATAGAGAGGAAAAAACAAAACCTACTTGGCTACTAATCTAAACATAAGAACAGGTTTTATTATTGACGAATAAACACAGCAGCCTATATTATACAAATCAGATAGGCCTATCATGAAAATCATTTCAACTGAATTTTGTTGTAATTTTCTTAATCTAAAACCTGTTTTAAATTCAATGATATGAATCATTTAAAGCCTATTTACTTTTGCCTGTTGCTCGTAATTTGTGTAAAAAACACCATAGCCCAAGATATCTATGTAGATAAGAAAGGGAATGACACGTATAATGGAACAAAAGATAAACCAGTTGCAACACTTGAAGCCGCAAGAGATTTGATTAGAAAATTTAAATCTTTTAATAATTTACCAGATAGTGGCATTACCGTTTGGATAAACGAAGGGGTATATGACTTAAAAAGTTCTTTGGTTTTAGACGAAAAAGATGCCGGAAATGAAAAGCAAAGAATTGTTTGGACTGCAAAAAAAGGGGCGAATGTAACCTTAACTGGCGGAGTAACTATTCCAAGTAATAAATTTAAACCTGTAAAAGACGCTGCTACTTTACAAGGCTTGTCTAAAGAAGCAGCCAAACATTTGTGGTTTGTAAATTTAACAGAACTAGGTATTACTGATTTTGGAAAGCACCAACAAATAGGACATTCATTACCTGTAGTTCCAGCACCATTAGAACTTTTTTTTAATGATGCCCCAATGCAATTGGCAAAATATCCAAACAATGGTTTTATAAAAGTGGGTAAAGTACTTGATAAAGGGTCTGTTCCTAGAGTTGGAGACAAGTCGGGAAGAGGTGCCAGTTTTTTATATGACGATGCGCGAATTTCTACTTGGGCCAATAAAAATGATATATGGCTAAATGGCACATTTAATTATGGTTATGCCGACGATAATATTTTGATAGATTCTATAGATGTTTTAAATAAAAGAATCAAGTTAGCAAGTCCTCATTTGTATGGTGTAGCAAGTGGTAGAGATTTTCAGCAATATACAGCCAATAATATTTTTGAAGAAATCGATAGTCCTGGAGAATGGTATTTAGATAGAACAACCGGCATCTTATATTTTTGGCCGCCAAGTGATATTCAAAAAGCAAATATTACTGTATCCATTTTAGAGGAACCCATTGTTTGTTTAGAAGGCGTAAGTTTTGTAACCCTAAAAGGCATTACTATTCAGGCGGGCAGGGGTATTGGTATTTACATGGAAAGAGGTAATAATAATTTGATTGCTGGATGTACTATAAAAAACATAGGAACCTCCGGAATTTTTATGGGGCAAGGAGCAGAAAAATATGCTGCTAATATGTCGGTAGATGATTACGATGGCAAACCTATATCAAGACAAGTAGGAAGCCTTCAAAATCATCTCTATGCCTATACAACATGGGATAGATTGTCTGGACATGATAATAAAATTTTAAGTTGTGACATTTACAACACAGGTAGTGGTGGCGTTTACTTAAGTGGTGGTAGTAAACTAAATTTAATTAACGGTAATAATGTTGTTGAGAATTGTAAAATTCATGACTTTAATCGTCGCAATCATTTTACATGGTCTGGTATCAATGTAGATGGTTGTGGTAATAAAGTGACCCACTGCGAAATATACAATTCAGATTTTCAGGGAATTTATGTACATGGCAATGAGCACGTATTTGAGTATAATAATATTCATGATGTAACCTTAAATTCAGACGACACTTCACCTTGGTATATTGGAAGGGACCCTAGTGATAGAGGGAATATTGTTCGTTACAATTATTTTCATGATTGCGGCAATCCAAATAGAATGAATATGGGAATCTATTGCGATGACTCTTCTACCGATGTATACGTATTTGGCAATGTTTTCAGTAATATGAAAACAACACATGGTGTGTTGTTTAGTAATAATGGATGGGATTTAGTTATGAAAAATAATATTGTGGTAAACCCAATTTCTTATACAGCAGAAATATCTGCAGCCTTCTATACATGGGCCGCACCGCAAGCCAAGGAATTCTATGGCCCAAATGGATTATTGCAAAAGCG
>JBAXPJ010000131.1:0-5479 GCA_037132335.1 Sediminibacterium sp.
ACAATTTCATCGGGGCGCATACCAGATAGCATCATTCTAGCAGTACTTGCTCCTACTCCTGAAACACTAATTAATTGAAGAAATAATTCCTTCTCTTGTTGTTCATGAAAACCAAAAAGTACTTGTGCATTTTCAGTAATATGCAAGTAAGTATGTAGCATGCCTTTTTCTTTTTTGGAAATGGCTTCGTAGGTATGTAAACTAATATTTACTTCATATCCTACACCGCCCACATCAACGATAAGTTTGGCAGGGGTAACTTGAACAAATTGGCCTTGTAAAAATGCTATCATAATACGTTCAAAATTAACAAATAAGCAACGAAAAATGCCCATTTGAGCCAATTCTTAAGCAAAAATTCAGATATTTGTAAGCTAAACTAAATGATATTCCATGACGCCTACTTTGAGAGCTGCCATTACTGCTGTTGGAGGTTATGTTCCTGAAACTAAATTGACCAATTTCGACCTTGAAAAAATGGTGGATACCAATGATGAATGGATTAAATCTAGAACCGGCATTTCTGAAAGAAGAATTCTGCGTGAACCCGGCAAGGCAAGTTCTGATATGGGAACAGAAGCTATACTAGACATTATTCGTAAAAAGAATCTAGATCCTTTAGAAATTGATTGCATTATTTGTGCAACAGTTACCCCCGATATGCCCTTCCCTTCTACTGCTAATTTAATGAGTGATAAAGTGGGTGCTAAAAATGCATTTGGTTTTGATTTAAGTGCTGCCTGTAGTGGATTTTTATTTGCACTTAGTACTGGTGCAAGTTTTATTGAAACAGGCCGGTACAAAAAAGTAATTGTAGTGGGTGTAGATAAAATGAGTTCCATTATTGACTATACCGATAGAACCACTTGTATTATATTCGGCGATGGCGCGGGAGCCGTTTTATTAGAACCTAGTACCGATGGTTTAGGATTTCAAGATGCTATTTTAAAAAGCGATGGTAGTGGTGCAAAATATTTAAACTTAAAGGCAGGCGGTAGTTTAAAGCCAGCCAGTATTGAAACGGTGATGGCGAAAGAACATTTTGCATTTCAAGATGGACAACCTGTATTTAAATTTGCTGTGAAAGGCATGGCCGATGTAAGTGCAGAGCTAATGGAAAAACATAAATTAACGGGAGATGATATTGCATGGCTAGTGCCACACCAGGCTAACTTGCGTATTATTGATGCCACTGCAAATAGAATGGGCCTTAGTATGGATAAAGTAATGATTAATATTCAAAAGTACGGAAACACAACAGCAGCAACCATTCCACTATGTTTATGGGATTGGGAGAAGCAATTAAACAAAGGTGACAATTTAATTTTGGCTGCTTTTGGTGGTGGTTTTACTTGGGGAGCTAGCTGGATAAAATGGGCTTATTAATGTATATTTAGAAAACTGAGATAAAAGATAAAATCAAAGACAAAATGAAAAACAAAAAGTTCAAAGGCATTAGCACTGTAACATTACATACAGCCAATAAAGAGAATAATAATTCATCTCATACAACTCCTATATACGCCACTTCTACTTTCACATTTGAAACAGCTGAAGAAGGTATGGAGCGTTTTAAAGGAAGCGATAAAACAAAATTATATACAAGATGGGGCAACCCCACTTTTGCTGCAGCAGAACAAACTATAGAAGCATTAGAAGCACATGGTTTAACGAATGAAAAAGGAGAACCCCTTGAATTAAAAGCATTACTACATTCTAGTGGCCAGGCTGCTATGAGTACTTTATTTTTAAGTAATTTAAGTGCAGGTGATACACTCATTTCTCATTTTTCTTTATACGGTGGTACTCAAGAACTAATGCAAAAGCTTTTAACTGAGGCAGGTATTAAAACTATTTTAATTGATGTTAGAGATAGTGCATTATTAAAACAAACCATTGAGGCCAATAATAATGTTAAGTTAATTCACTTGGAAACCCCTGCTAACCCTACCTTACAATGTGTTGATATTGAAAGCATTTGCAAAATAGCGCATGCACATGGTGTTAAAGTTTCTGTAGACAACACAGTAGCTACGCCTTATTTACAACAACCTTTTGCATTAGGCGCCGATTTTGTTTTTCATTCCGCTACAAAATTTTTAAACGGACATGGGTCGGCCTTAAATGGTGTGTTGTTAGGCAAAGACTTAGAATTTATGAATGCCAAGGTTTGGAAATGGCATGTATTATTAGGTGGTAATAGCAATGCATTTGACTCTTACTTATTAATACAAGGCATGAAAACTTTAGAAATAAGAATGGAAAGGCATTGCAGCAACACTGCAAAAGTAGCTCAGTTTTTAGACAAGCATGCAGCTATTGAAAAAGTAAACTATACGGGGCTTACTTCACACCCCGACCATGCTATAGCTTCCAAACAAATGAGACAACATGCACCTTTAATAAGTTTTGAATTAAAAGGCGGCATTGAAGCTGGTAAGAAATTTTTAGACGCCTTAGAAGTTTGTACACGTGCTGTTTCATTAGGCACAGTGGATACCTTGGTTTCTCACCCTGCTAGTATGACCCATTATGGCATACCAAGAGAAGAGAGAATTAAATATGGTATTACCGATGGTTTAATAAGAATGAGTGTAGGTATAGAAAACTACGAAGACTTAGAAGCCGATTTAGCACAAGCGCTTTCAAAAATTTAATCTGCTACAATTTTTTATAAATACTAATTATTCTAATGGACATTATTATACGCCGCGCCGAAAAAAAAGACTGTGCTAGACTACTAGAACTTATTCAAGAACTAGCGGTGTATGAAAAAGCGCCCGATGAAGTTACGGTTACCCTATCTCATTTTGAAGAAAGCGGATTTGGCCCAAAGCCAGTCTGGTGGGCCTTTGTAGCGGAAGTAAGTGGCGTGGTAGTAGGTATGGCTTTATACTATGTGCGTTATTCTACTTGGAAAGGACAAAGAATGTATTTGGAAGATTTATTAGTCACAGAGGAAATGCGTGGTAAAAAAATTGGCAGCTTATTATTTGACGCTTTAATACAAGAAGCAAAGGATAAAAAATTTGTAGGAATGAATTGGCAGGTATTAGATTGGAATGAGCCTGCTATTAATTTTTATAAAAAGTACAATGCCAGTTTCGACCCAGAGTGGTTAAACTGCGCTATTAGTTTTAATCAAAAATAGTTCGCATCCATTCATTTCTTTTTTTACCAAAAGATTTAGAAAAACTAAGCTCAAAACTATTTTGCTTAATACTGGCGCCAGTTATATCATTGTTATATACATCATAACTTATACCAAAAACATTTCCGTCCATCATAAAAGATATAGTTGGAATAAACGCTTCTTTTAATCTATAATAACAGCCCAGATATAATCTTCTTAATGTTTCAGCTTTGTAGGCAATAGGCAAACCTAATGATCCTCCAAAAATGATTTGCTGGTTAATAGTGGCATTATTGGATCTATTACTATATGAAGCGTGCAATACATAAGTTTTATCATCTTCAAGTAATTGTTCAGCATTAATAAATACTGCACCTCTCAATCCAGCTGACTCCTGGCCAATATCTGTAACAACATTGGGTACTGTATTAAAAGCCCCTATACCCGCTTGAATATAACTTTTTTCAGAGTGATGCTTAAAAACAAAACCAGCATTCGCTGTGAAACTATGAGGAAATTTATTAAATGACAGCTGGGTAACAGGAAGTCCTGAAATAGAAGATAAATTCATCATTTGGCTATATAATTGATCTCCTAATACTAACTTACTTTGATTTAAAAAAGTCTGTGCATAAGTTCCAGCCAATCCAAGTGCAATACTATTTTCTTCCTGATCATTTATATAAATTCTATATGACAAATTCATAGTCATATAATTTGTTTGCAACAAGCCACCTGCCAATTGATCAGACATGAGCTGAAGACCGTAACCAAAAAAATTAATATTATCTATATCATTATTTTTAAAACGACTATCCCAACTTCCAACAATAGTATTAGAAACATTATTGTTTGCAAACATTTGCGTTCTTAAATTACTTTGAATTCTTTGATCATAAATACCATCCCCCACCAATGCCGGATTTTGAAATTGAGCATTTACATATGGTTGCGACAATACCATATTTTGCGCCATAGCGCTTTGAGTAAAATAGAAGAATAATATGACAAATAAATATTTCAGTTTCTTTTATTTTAATAAAATGAATGTTCCTGTTCTAGGAAGGCTGGTGGTTAATGGGTCATCCTTAAAACTAGCTATCCACAAATACACATCAGAATCGAATAAAGTCCCATCTAGGCCTCTTCCATCCCAACTATCCGTTATACCTGTAAAAATTTTTACTAATTGTCCATTCCTATTATAAATTCTAAAACTCAACAATAATTCTGGAGGGAATGAACTATTTGAAAAAATCCTAAACTTGTTGTCATATTGATTTGCACTTGTAGGAACAAAAGCATTGGGGATTTGGAAGTAAGAATTAGGAGCAGCATTTACTAAAACAGTTAAAGGATCTGAAAGGTTACTTATACATCCGTTCAAGCTAACCGTAGCAAAGTAATCCCCAGACATAATTATTGCTGCAGGACTAATACTTGGATTTTGCTGAGTAGAGGAAAACCCATTTGGGCCAGACCAATTATAAGTTGTTCCGCTTAAACTAGTTGCTTTTAAATTTATAGTCGCCCCAACCTCAATTGGACTATTGCTTGAAACAATAGGTGCTATAGGTGTAGGATTTACTGCAACGACTAATGGAGTTGACAATGGGCTCACACAACCATTAAACTTAATTTTTAAACTATAGTTTCCTGCAATTGCAGATGTTATATTATTAATAGTAGGATTCATACTTGAACTTATAAATCCATTTACTCCTTCCCAATAATAAATTGCACCAGAAATATTAGTTGTGCTTAAATTTAAGGCTGCTCCTTCACAAACTGGGCTATTACTTGTAATAGTAGGTGTTGGAGGCAAAGCTTTTACATTAATATTAATAGCAGCTCTTGGACTCTCACAAGAATTAGCAGTATTTGTTTGACTCACATAATAAGTTGAACTACCTATTGAACTTGTTAATGGAGTTGGAGCATTAGACGAACTAATACCTCCAGTTGCATCGGTTCCATACCAACCTAAGTTGTGGTTAGCTAAATTAGTTGCTGTTAAAGGAACGGCTGTTTCATTGAAGCAATATTCTTTATTAGTAACAGTTGGCGCTGAAGGCAATGCATTTACCGTAATTGTTTTTGTATTTGTATTCACACAACCCTTGGCATCTGTTCCTGTTACTGTATATGTTGTTGTCGTAGTAGGCGCAAATGCAGTTGCATTTATAACTCCACCAGTAAATGTATAAGTAGAGGCACCAACTCCAGTTAATGTTGCATTTGATCCTATACAAACTTCGCCACTAATTGGCGTTGCTGTTGCCGATACTGTTGGCAATGCATTTACCGTAATTGTTTTTGTATTTGTATTCACACAACCCTTGGCAT
>JBAXPJ010000132.1:0-5422 GCA_037132335.1 Sediminibacterium sp.
ATGCACTATGCAAGGGTTCCAGCAGCGTATTGGAAACATCGTTTACAAATGATGAAAGCCATGGGGCTCAATACAGTGGCTACTTATGTATTTTGGAATCACCATGAATTAGCACCAGGTGTTTGGGATTTTTCAACAGACAATCATAATATTCGTGCATTCATTAAAACAGCAGCAGAAGTTGGCTTAATGGTTATATTACGCCCAGGACCGTATGCCTGTGCTGAATGGGAATTTGGTGGATATCCATGGTGGTTGCAAAAGAATAAAGACCTGGTAATAAGAAATAATAACAAGCCTTTTCTTGATTCTTGTAATACCTATATCAGTAAATTAGTTTCAGAAATTAAAGACCTACAAATTACTAATGGGGGCCCTATTATTATGATACAGGCAGAAAATGAATTTGGATCTTATGTAGCGCAACGAAAAGATATTCCTTTAGCAGAACACAAAAAATATAGCTTAGCCATAAAAAATCAATTATTGGCAGCAGGCGTAACAGTGCCATTATTTACTTCCGATGGAAGTTGGTTGTTTCAAGGTGGAACCATTGAAGGAGCAATACCCACTGCAAATGGCGAAGATGATGTGGTGAAATTGAAAAAATTAATTAACCAATTTAATGGAGGAAAAGGACCATATATGGTAGCAGAATTTTATCCAGGTTGGTTAGATCATTGGGCAGAAACATTCCAGAAAGTAAGTACTGCAGATGTAGTAAATCAATTAAAAAAATATTTGGATAGTGCTGTGTCTTTTAATTTTTACATGGTACATGGCGGTACAAATTTTGGATTTACCTCTGGCGCCAATTACGATAAGAATCGTGATATACAACCCGATATAACTAGTTATGATTATGATGCACCAATTAGTGAAGCTGGTTGGGTTACAGAAAAATATACAGCAATTCGAAATTTGTTAATGACAAATAAGTCATTGCCAAGTGTTCCTAGTCCTTTACCTGTTATTGCAATACCTGCTATTCAGTTAAATAAATCAGTTGATTTAGCTACAATTAAAGAAAAAATAACTCCTCTTACAAGTGCTACACCATTAAGTTTCGAAGATTTAAATCAAGGAAATGGCTATGTGTTATATAGTAAAAAATTTGTACAACCAATTAGCGGCACATTAAATATTAAAGGCCTTAGAGATTATGCTACTGTTTATGTAAATGGCGAAAGGGTAGGTGTGTTAAACAGAAATACAAAAACCTATTCAATGCCAATTGATATTCCATTTAATGCAGTATTAGAAATACTCGTTGAAAACATGGGACGTATTAATTATGGCTCAGAAATTATAAATAATCTTAAAGGCATTATTAGTCCTGTGTTGATTGATTCTACAGAAATAACAGGTGGTTGGAATATGTATCGTTTGCCTTTTAATGAAAAACCTAGTTTGGTAAATCTTTCAGCCAAAAACACAAAAGGTAGACCCACATTATTTCAAGGAAGTTTTCAATTACAAAAAACAGGCGACACTTTTTTAGATATGTCTGATTGGGGGAAAGGAATTGTATTTGTAAACGGGCATAATTTAGGAAGATATTGGAGTGTTGGTCCGCAACAAACTCTGTATTTGCCAGGTGTTTGGTTAAAAAAAGGACTCAATGATATTGTTGTTTTTGAACAATTAAATGACCAATCAACACATACTATTGAAGGACTGGTTCAACCAATTTTAGAAAAATTAAATATTAAAAAATAGTACCATAAGAATTAAAAACTTGTGATTTCACAAGTTTTTAAAGGCTAATTATTTTACGCAAACGTTTGCGTATTTATTCAGAGAAATTTTTTTTTATCTTTCTCGAATAAATTATAAACAAATGCTAAAAAGAATGTACAAATTATTACTTGTTTGGGCTTTTGCAACATTGCTTATTTCAAGCCAATTGTTTGCTCAAACAGTTATTAAAGGAACGATTCGTTCTTCAGTAGATCAGATACCATTAGAAGGAGTATCTATTGTAATTAAAGGAACAAAAATTGGAACCCAATCAAATGTATCCGGACAATTTTCAATTACTGCAAAAAAAGGAGATGGGCTTGAAATTAGCTTTATTGGCTACTCATCTCAATCAATTGCAATTACAACAACAACAGCATCGCTTGATGTTAAACTTACTCCATTAAAAAAGGAACTAGATGAAGTTGTCGTTGTAGGTTATGGCACTCAAAAAAAAGCTAATATAACTGGTTCTGTATCTACTATAAAAATGGAGGATGTTCTGGGGAGTAGACCTATTTCTTCAACTGGCTCATTATTACAAGGTGTCATTCCTGGTTTACAAGTTACAATTGGTTCAGGACAGCCTGGTGCATCAACTAGTTTTAATATACGTGGTGGAACAGATTTTGGAACTTCTGCTACCTCATCTATCAATACAGGGGCACCATTTATTTTATTAGACAATGTGCCATTTAATGGCGCCTTGAATTTGATAGACCCTAATGATATAGAATCAATCACTGTATTAAAGGATGCAGGATCTGCTGCAATTTATGGAGCGCGCTCTGCATTTGGAGTTGTGCTTGTTACGACTAAAAAAGGTAACAAAAATCAAAAAACACAATTTACTTATAATAATAATTTGGTGTTTGCAAATCCAACTAATTTGCCTACTAAGGCAACACCTATTCAACAAGTACAATCTTGGATAGATGGTGGAATGACACCTGCATATGTAGGCAATCAAAATTTAACTACTTGGATGCAGTTGCTAAATACCTATCAAGCAACTCCTGATTTATATCCAAGTGGCAATACCGTTTCGGGTGGTGTTTACTATCAACTAGCGCCAACTGATGCTATAAAAGCATTACTAGGCAATTCAGCATTTCAACAAATGCACAATTTTGCTTTAAGTGGTGGATCAGATAAAACAACGTATAGAATTTCACTAGGAACAACAAATGAAGATGGTATTATGGTGCCTACTTCAAAACAAGATAATTATAAGCGATACAATATTAAATCACTTGTTTCATCTGATATTACACCTTGGATGACTGCTCAATTAGATGCAGGATATTCTAGTTCAACTTCAACAACTCCATTTAATACAGGAGCTTTTTCAGATGCAACTACTTCGCCATCGGTAATAGCTTTAGATTCTATTCCAACTGTGGTAGGATTGATGGCAACTTCTAAAAATTTAATAATGGCATCTGCTCCTAATATAGTGAGGAATGATGTTGCTAGAATTACTGCTCGCACTATTTTAAAGCCTTTAAAAGGGTTAACAATTACAGGTGAGTATACAATTGATAATGCAAGGAATTTATCAACGTCGTACGATAAAAGGGCTGGAGGTTTTGTAAACCAATTTACTTATGTTGCCATGACAATTGGAGCAGATAAATTTACCAAAGCCAATTCTTCCACTGATTATAAAGCCATCAATTTATTTGCTACTTATGTTAAATCAATAGGTAAACACAATTTCACACTAACTGGAGGATTTAACCAAGAGAGCAGTCATTATGAAATTGCATCCGAAACATCTTCAGGATCAATCAATGCAAATCTTCCATCTATTTCAGGTACAACAGGTTTAATTCCTTTAACCGGTTATGACAACTATTTAGAATATGCAACACGTGGTTTATTTGGACGTTTGAATTATGATTATAAAAATAAATACCTATTTCAGGTAAATGGTAGGAATGATGGATCTTCTAAATTTCCTGATGGGCATAGATGGGGCTTTTTCCCGTCAGTTTCTGCAGGATGGAGAATTACAGAAGAAGGCTTCATGAATTTTGTTAAACCAGTTTTAAATGAATTGAAATTAAGAGGTTCATTAGGAACAGTTGGTAATCAAAATATTGGAGACTATCAGTTTTTTGGAGGTATGACTTCTTATACTCCAAACTGGTTGTACGGAGGAACGCAAGTTGGAACGTTAAATACACCGCCATTAGTTAGTAATAGCTTTACATGGGAAACTGTTGAAACAAAAGATTATGGAATTGACTTTGGATTCTTTAAAAATCGACTTACTGGTAGTTACGATTGGTACCAGAGAGATACTAAAGATATTTTAACCTCTAATCCAACCCCATTACCAGCGTTATTAGGTACAGGTGCGCCACTACAAAATGCGGGATCTCTAAGAACAACTGGATTTGAATTACAATTGAATTGGAGAGATAAAATAGGTCAGTTTAGTTATTCATTAGGAGCCAATCTTTTTGATTATCAATCTGAAGTTACTAACGCAAATAATACGCAAAATGTAATTACAAACGGAACACTTTATATTGGTAAAAAAATGGGAGAAATCTGGGGATACACAACAGATAGATTTTATAATACCAATGATTTTGCTGCTGGAACTTTAAATGCAAGTTATCGAAACGGAACATTGAATCCAGGAATAGCCAAACAAAATGGACAGGCGCCAAGTCCTGGAGATATTGTATATGTAGATTATGATAAAAATGGAATTATTACCAGTGGTGCAGGTACAATGGCAGACCATGGTGACCTACAAATTATTGGAAATAATTCATTGAGGTATCAATATGGATTTAATGGAAGTGTTGCTTATAAACACATTGATTTATCCTTTGTAATAGCAGGTGTTGGAAAGCAAGACCAATGGAATAATAATACATTTTCATTTCCAAACCAATGGTTAATTTATGGAGGTCTTTATGCACACCAAGTTAATTATTGGACTCCAACAAATACCGATGCTTTTTATGGAAGAATATATACTGATAATGTAAACACTCCTAACCAAGGATTTAATCAAATTACACAAACTAAATTTTTGCAAAATGGAGCTTATACTAGGGTGAAAAATATTACAGTACGCTATACTTTTCCTACTGAGTTGTTAAAAAAAGCAGCAATTAATAAAATGCAGTTTTATGTAAGCTTCGAAAATCCTTTTATGTTTCATCATATGCCAGATGGAATGTATCCTGATATGTCTTCAATGGGCTCAGGAGCCGGTTTAGGATATCCATTTATGCGTAAAACTTCCGTAGGATTAAGTATATCATTTTAATATTATTTAATCTTATTATAAAAAAAATATCATGAAAAAATATATCATAACATTATTTATTCTTTCTGCAATTATTGTTGGTTGCAATAAAGATTTTTTAAACAAAATACCGTTGAATCAGTTAACTACAGAAACGGCTTTTGTAACCTATGCCAATTTTCAAACTTATACTTGGAGTTTGTACGATTATTTAGCAGGATTCGGTAATGCAGGTGCAACTATGCCACCAGCATTTAATAGCCAAGAAAACTCAAATTCCGATAATATAAGTAACGGAACACAGTCTTCATATATTAATCAATCGAAACTTCCAACTACATCTGCGGGAAATCCTACAAGTTCATTACAAATTTCTACATGGGATTTTTCTTATGTACGAAAAGTAAATAT
>JBAXPJ010000133.1:0-5386 GCA_037132335.1 Sediminibacterium sp.
ATTCCTGTTTGTGATCCTTCTCAAATTAATAACACTTTTGACCTCAGCATGATTTCACTTGGTCAAGTAGAGCGTATTGAAATTTTAAAAGGTGCACAAAGTACGCTTTGGGGAAGCGGTGCAGTAGCAGGGGTAATTAATATTATCACCAAAAAAACAACCAAAAATAGTTTTACGCCAACTGCTCAATTAAGCTATGGCAGTTATCAAACGCTTAGAGGAACCATTGGTATTAATGGAACTGCAAAAAAATTCAGTTATCAATTAGGATATGATTTTACCAATAGCCAAGGCTTTTCAACGGCTACTGATAGCACAGGCAAAAAAGGCTTTGATAAGGATAATTTTATTCAAAATAATTGGCAAGCAAAATTTGCGTATCAACTAAGCGATCGTTTAACCATTAGTAGTTTGCACCGTTCTTCAATTTACAAAGGCGGCACCGATGCAGGTGCTTTTGCAGACGATAAAGACAATGTGTTTTACAATAATAATTTAACCAATAATATTGACCTAACCTATCATGCCAATCAAATACAAATACACCTGCAACAAACTTTTCTTAAAGCAGAAAGGGTGTATACCGATGATAGTACCAATATTGGAGGATTTGCTAAATATTCAAAAGCCACCTACCACGGAAATACTGCTATTACTGAATTGTATGGAAACATTGCACTAGCAAAAAAAATAACACTAGTTAGTGGACTGCAAAGTCTTACACAACAAACAGACCAACAATATTTAAGCATTAGCGCTTATGGGCCTTATAAAACGGCACTTGGAGATAGTGCAAAAGCTACTAATTTCTCGGTATATAATTCTTTGTTATTAACTGATGCAGCAGGCTTTGATATTGAAGCAGGATTTCGATACAATCACCATACTATTTATGGAAATAATACCACGTTTACATTTAATCCTTCTTATCATTTAACCGATTTAGCGAAAGTATTTGTAAATATTTCTACGGCGTTTAAAATACCGTCTTTATATCAATTGTATAGTGAGTATGGCAATAAATTACTGAAACCAGAACAGAGTATTAATTACGAATTAGGTATGCAACTATTTTCAAAAAATAAAAAATCTAATTTTCGAATTGCAGGATTCAAAAGAGATATTAAAGACCTCATTGTTTTCTATACCAACCCAATTACTTACGATAGTAAATACATTAATCGAGATGCACAACACGATTATGGCGTTGAGCTAGAAAGTACTGTGGCAATTGGTAAAAATACCTCTTGGGTTAATAACATTACTTATGTAGATGGAGAAGGAGAAACCAATGCAGTGAAAGTTAAAAATTTATATCGCCGACCTAATTTTACTTGGAGTAGTGTTTTGAATTTACAGCCAACAAAATCGATAACACTGATGCCTTCTATAAGATTTGTAGGAACACGTGTTAAAGGCACGTATGATGCAGGTCCTGAAAAAATGCCAGCATACTATACCCTTGACTTTTATGTAGGATATGCCGCTTCAAAAAAAGCAAAATTATTTATTGACCTAAGAAATATCACCAACAAAGAATATTTTGAAATTGTAGGCTATAACAGCAAACGATTCAATATGATGCTAGGATGTAATTGGACTTTATAAAATTTATTTATCACTAATCTGCAAATAAACCAATACAATTCCTGCAGCAGTCATTAATAATAAAGTAGTAATACCTAAAATGTTTGCTACTTTATTATTGGTGTAATTACCCATCACTTTTTTATTGTTTGATATATGCAAGATGATGGCAATTAAAACTGGTGCGGTTAATCCATATAAAATGGCTGAATAAATTAAAGCCTTAATAGGAGAGATGCCAATATAGTTTAAAGAGAGCCCTATTAATAAGGATACTACTATCACACCATAAAAAGCTTTTGCTTCTTGAAATTTTTTATCAAGTCCTTGCTCCCACTCAAAGGTTTCAGTAATCATATAAGACAAGGAACCACTTAAAACGGGGATAGCCAATAATCCGGTACCAATTACACCAATAGCAAAAAGTAAATAAGCCCCATTGCCAGCGAGTGGTTTTAATGCAAGCGCTGCTTGTTCTACCGTATCAATTTGGTGAATACCTGCATTGTATAAAACAGTGCCAGTTGTAAGTATAATAAAGTACATAACAAGGTTAGAAAAAAACATGCCAAAATCAACATCTTTTTTCATATCGCGCATCACTAATTTGTTTACAACTAGTGTTGATTTTTTTAGCTTCATTTGTTCAACCTCCATGGTTGCTTGCCAAAAAAATAAATAAGGCGAAATGGTGGTGCCTAAAATACCCACTAGAATATTAATAAAATCTTTGTTGAATTGAATGGTTGGAATAAAAGTTGCTTTGAATATTTTTACCAAATCTTGTTGGTACAAAAAAGGAACAATTAAATATACCAATAAAATAATGCAAAGGTATTTTAGTATTGATGCCATTTTTTTATATGGCAGATAAATAATTAATGCCAATAATACAACGGTAAAAAAAACACTAAAAAATAGGGCACTTATAGAAGGGAATAATAAATTACCAACTGCCCCCATTCCCGCAATATCAGCACCAATATTTAGTACAATAGCCGGAAAACTAAACAAGAGCATTAAGTATAAAACAGGCTTTGAATAATAGGTTTTAATAGTACCCGTTAATCCTCGGCCAGTAGTAATTCCAATCCTTGCACACATTTCTTGAATAGCTGCCATGAGCGGAAATGTAATTAGTGCTGTCCACAGCGTAGTTAAACCAAATGCAGCACCTGCTTGCGAGTAGGTGGCTATACCAGACGGATCGTCGTCGCTAGCTCCTGTAATTAACCCAGGCCCAAGTGATTTCCAAAATTGAATAAACTTATTTGTTTCTTTTGCGCTACTCATTTATTCTATTGCTGAAAGATTAAATAACTGCTATTAGATTAAAGTTAAACAAATACAATCGTTTACAAACACTTAAAATCGTATGTAAACATTTAGTTTCTAATACTAGTCATTTTAATTTTACATATTTGATGTGTAAGTGTAATGAATTTCATTACAATTTGATTAATTAATAGCAAAAAATGAACACTATGTACGCAATGAAAAACAAAGTTCAATTGATTGGAAACTTAGGTCAAGCACCAGCCATTAAAACAACAGAATCTGGTAAAAAACTAGCGCAATTTTCGGTAGCAACTAATGAAAGTTATCAAAATGCCCAAGGAGACAAAATTACTGAAACGCAATGGCATCAAGTAGTTGCTTGGGGTAAGCTGGCCGATATTGTAGAAAAATACCTAATAAAGGGTAAAGAGGTGGCTATTGAGGGAAAACTTGTGAATCGAAACTATACCGATAAACAAGGTGTAAAACATTATGCAACAGAAGTAGTGGCTAGTGATTTATTAATGTTGGGCACTAATAAACCAGCAGAAAAAGAAGCCTAATTATTCAACTAAAAAAAAGGAATAAGGAGATATATTGTAGTCTCTTTGTTCCTTTTTTTTTAAGTATCATTCAATATCATTTGCATAACAGTATTAAAACAAACTACTAAATCCTAGTAGTAATAGTTGATTTAAAACCAAGGGAGAAATGCTAGCGTCTAGTACTGTAAAAACTTCTGGAAATTGATTGCCTTGCGCAATGCAAACCAATTTATTATTAAAATAAAATTCACGAATGCTTTCGGAATTTCCATTTAAACCACTGTATAATATTTTGAAAGGTTTACTATTTAATTCGCCGTTTAAAATATATGCATATTGGTGGTTAACGGTTTTATCAATTGCAGAAACTGAAATGGTCATTGAGTCATTAGGAATGGCCAATTGATGCAAAAATTTTCTATTATTTGCGTCTACTACATTAGTGGTAATAGAAAACTTTGCTATGGTGTCTTTATCTTGAAACAAATAATGGTGTGCACCAGCAATAAATTGAAAAGACAATCCTATTTTTTTATTTTCTAATAAAGTATTGGCGCTTACTATGTTTGGATATGCAATGCTGGCAACTGTTTGTATACTGTAATTTTTATCGGCTAATATATCTCTAGATTCTTCTTTTAAAAACAAATAATCCCTTCCTTTAGCTTCTTTTATGGCTTCATTTAATTGAGTGGATATAATTGTTTGATTCTTTCCTTTTAAAATAATTGGTGTATAGTTGGGTTCTTGGTAGCGCAAAAATTGGGTTTCTCCATTTCTTGGATATTGAATAATGCTATTCTTTAGTACCGTATATATTTTTAATTGGTTTCTAATTTTGGGTTGTATAAAATTATCTGCTATAATTGCTGGCTGTGCAGTTATTTGCAACAATTCCGTATCATTTGTACTATCTAACAAAATTTTCATTGCGCTTTCTAACAAGATTAAAAAACTTGCTGCGCTTAAATTAATATCAGGATGACTAAATCCAATAATGCTAGTTTGTTTATTTCTTGATAAAACCAGTTCTAACTTTTTATCAACCAACATCTGTTTATTCGCACCTTGTATCTTTAAATTAAATTGATAGTAAGCGATACTATTTTTTTCATTTAATTGTTTTATAAAAACGGAATCCCAATCTTGGTTGTCTAATACATACATTATGGGTAATTCCAAAATATCTAAGAACAGGTAGGCATTTGCTGGGATATTGCTAACTGGCGCTTCTAGTTTGTTATTTCCTTTTACTGAAAGTTTATTAGCCAAATAAGGGTCTAGTGGATTATTTAAAACAGAATAGATTCCTTTTGGTGCAACAGAATTTTCTTTTAAACTGAAGTTTGTTGGATAAGAAATTTTGTAAGACAGATACTTATTAACCATTGAATCAACCGATGTTAAGAATCTAGATTTTATGGTGGAACTTTCTAAATAGCGCAGTGTTTTGCTTGCATTTGTATGGTAACTGATATTGGCTGCCTCCAATATTGGTTGACTAATTGCAGTAGTTAGCTGAAATGTCAACACTATTATTAGTAAGCATTTGTTAAACATTGTATTCATTTTAAACAACTATTCACGTGTCTTCGAATTTTGTGGTAATTTGAAGATAGATAGAAAAACACTAGTATGGATAAAACGCAACGGATCATTCCTCCTATTGATCCAATTTATTTAGATGGGCCCAAACCTAGGATCTATGAATTGGCCTTTGCTTGGACAATCTTTTGGCAATTTATCAAAGGCTTTCGTACTATGCATTTTGTGGGTCCTTGCATTACGGTTTTTGGATCTGCCCGATTTGAAGAAACAAACCCTTATTATATTGCCGCCCGTGCATTTGGTAAAAAAATTGCCGAAATGGGTTTTACAACTTTAACTGGTGGTGGACCAGGCATAATGGAAGCGGCCAATCGTGGTGCTTTTGAAAATGGCGGTAATTCTGTTGGATGTAATATTAGATTGCCTTT
>JBAXPJ010000134.1:0-5382 GCA_037132335.1 Sediminibacterium sp.
CAAACCGGAGGATATACAATTGATATGGCTTTTGATGGCTATGAACTAGATACCCTAAGGTTTCCACACGATAAAAAATCAAATTATATCCACCAAATAGATGAATTAGTGGTGTCTAAAGCAGACAGTACTATTCGAGCAAGTGCACCAGATTTAAGTTGGGTGTATCTAGAATATACCGATGACATGGGCCACCAATTTGGCGATGGTGCTATGCAAGACCAAGCGATTGGGTATTTAGACAATCAAATAAAAAAGTTAACAGACGCAATTGCTTATCGAACAAAAAACTTTGCAGAAGACTGGCTAATAGTGCTTACAACCGACCATGGTAGAGATGCCATTGAAGGAAAAAACCACGGCGCCCAAACAGATAGAGAGCGCACCACTTGGATTGTTACCAACCAAGCCAATACCAATGCCTATTTTAAACAAAGCAATCCTGCTATTGTAGATATTTTACCAAGTATAGCATCGTTTTTAAAGATTAATATCCCAGAAAAAAACAAAGTAGAATTGGATGGTGTGTCTTTTTTTGGACCGATTTCTATTGCTCAGCCATCTGCTGCTATTGTAAATGATTCCTTGGTTATAAAATGGAAGTCTTTCGAAAAAAAGGGAAAAGTACAAGTAAAAATTGCCACTACAAATACCTTTAAAGATGGCGGCGAAGATGCCTATCAAAACATTGCAACTGTTAACGTTACACAAGAAGGCATTACATTATCAACCAAACAATTTGCTAGCAATTATTTTAAAATTGTTGTAGTTGGCGCAAATAACTCCCTCAATATTTGGGTTAAAAAACCAGCGTAATGCTAATGATTGTTAGTATGATAACAATCTCATAAATTTTACTAAAATCTTCGTTATTATCATTCCTATAACGATTAACAGGCAGCATTAAGCTATCTTTCAATCTCATTAAGTAAGTATACGCTTGGTTATAGATCATTGCAAATGGAGCAAAAAGCGGTTTTTAAAAAAGGGATGTTGTTGATGGGCAATAACTTTGAAATTAGTGTTGTTGCCCAAAATGAATCATGGGCTTTTGAAAAAATTGATTTAGCGGTTCAAGAAATAAAACGAATTGAAAGTTTATTAACCACTTATAATAACCAAAGCGAAACCTACCAAATTAACCAGATGGCAGGAATTGCACCCGTTAAAGTTTGTGCAGAAACCTTTCAGTTAATTCAGCGATCCATTAGAATTTCTGAAATTACCCAAGGCGCTTTTGATATTAGTTACGGTTCGGTAGATAAACGTTTGTGGAATTTTGATGCAAACATGAAATCATTGCCTAATAAAGAAACGGCAAAAAAAATGGTCAGGCTAATTAATTATAGAAATATTATTTTAGACGCAACGAAGTTGACTGTTTTTTTAAAAGAGGTTGGAATGCGTATTGGTTTTGGCGGAATAGGAAAAGGTTATGCAGCAGAAAAAGCAAAGCAAGTTTTAAAGGCTGCAGGGGTTACTGGCGGAATAGTGAATGCCTCTGGAGACCTTACCAGTTGGGGATTACAGCCCGATGGCACTGCATGGACAATTGGTATTGTGAACCCTAGCTTAGGTAACAAAGCTTTTTCAACCATGCAAGTAACCGATATGGCAGTAGCAACATCTGGTAATTACGAGAAGTTTGTTTTAATTGATGGAAAAAAATATTCGCACACCATAAATCCTAGAACAGGATTGCCTGTTACAGGAATAAAAAGTGTAACGATTATTTCGCCTAATGCAGAAATTGCCGATGCCATGGCTACACCAGTAACCATTATGGGAATAGAAGCAGGGCTAGCAATGATTAACCAAATTAACCAAATTGAAGCAATAGTAATTGACGATAACGACACCATTTATACTTCAAAAAATTTACACTTTAATTAAAGCAACTATGAAACAAAAAATTCCTTTATTCTTAACAGGTGCTGCGCTCATTTTGTGTGCGTTTAGTTCTTGTGTGCAAGTAAAAGAATATCAAAAGAACAGATTGAATGATGCCGACATGGTACTCAGTAGCAGAAAAGTTCAAAAGAATGAATTGAATTTTCAGTCTTATAGAGAAGGAGCCGCAGGTGCCAATGGTGGAAAAACGGGCGGTGGATGTGGTTGTAATTAATTCAATACCTCTTTTATTTTGTAGCAAATGAAAAAATTAAGTTTAACAGTCATAGGATTATACGTGTTGCTTTTGCACGCGTTTTCTCAAAATGCCGCACAAGACACTGTTATTTATAAATCGAAGCCATTGGCATTAGAAGAAATTAGTTTGGTGTCTAGTTACTATTCTCAAGATGGTAACCACTCTGCCGTAACAGGTGGTATTGGCGATGAGCACGTGGTAGATTTATCGAATGGATTGGATTTAAAATTTGTTGGATGGGATCAAAGCCACAACAAACACACCATTACAACTTCTATGGGATTCGACCACCATACTTCTGCATCATCGGCTTATGTTTCTCAAACAGGCGCTTCTAAAACTGCAGGAACAAGGGTTTATCCTTCATTAGATTGGACCATTGAAAACGAGAAAGGAAACTCTTTTGGATTTGGTGGATACTATTCAACAGAATACAATTACCAATCAGTGGGATTGGATTTTCATTTCACAAAAAAATTAAGTACCAATGGAGAATTGAGTGCTAAATTCAGTGGCTTTTTCGACAAAGTGAAAATGATTTATCCTTCGGAATTAATTCCAAAATCTACTGTTATAGTAAGTACTTCGCCAACCTATTATACCACTGCTAGTGGCAGAAGGGTTAGTTTGTCGGGCGGCGGATCAAGTTACAGCTCACATGAAGATGAAATACCAAGTAGCCCTCGAAATACATTTACAGGATCGCTTTCATACGCACAGATTATTAATACCAGATTACAAGCAAGTGTAATGTTGGATGTAGTATCTCAAAGTGGTTATTTAGGATTGCCTTTCCACCGTGTGTATTTTAAAGATGGAACTGATGTTGTAGAAAACCTACCATCAACCAGACTTAAAATTCCAATTGGTGCAAGACTGAATTATTTTATTGGCGATAATGTAGTGGTAAGATCTTATTTTAGGTATTACCAAGACGACTGGGGTATTAGTTCTCAAACAGCAGAATTAGAAATTCCTATTAAAATTTCTCCGTTCTTTTCTGTGTCGGGTTTTTATAGATATTATACCCAAACAGCTAGTACTTATTTTGGTGCATACAAAACACATACTTCAGCAGATACCTATTATTCCAGCAATTACTCGCTCTCGAAACTTACAAGTAATTTTATGGGAGCAGGCGTGCATATAGCACCACCAAAAGGTATCTTTGATTCGCATTTGAATGCACTAGATATTCGATACGGACATTATACGCAATCAACCGATTTAAGTTCGAATGTTTTATCGTTTGATTTTACGTTTAAATAAATGAATAAATTTTAATAAAGATCTCGGTTACTAATGGTGGCCGAGATTTTTTTTTGCCCTGCTTTAAATACATTCTGAAAACTAACTACTAATTTGCTTGTAAATTGGGGTTACATGAAAGTCAGTTCTATTTACTGGATCATCTGTTTAGGCTTAATTGTTAATATATCAAAAGCGCAATCGGTTAAACAGCGCGTATATCATACACAGCTTTTAGTGATTGGTGGATCCACTGGTGGAACAGCAGCAGCCATTCAAGCAGCAAGAATGGGTATACAAACAATATTGGTAGAAGAAACGCCTTGGTTAGGCGGAATGCTTTCTGCCGCAGGAGTTACAGGCACTGATGGTAACCAAGATCTTGGATCAGGCATTTGGGAAGCATTTAGGCAAGCACTTTACACACACTATCATACAAAAAAATTAAACACTGGATGGGTAAGCAACACACTATTTGAACCACATGTAGCCGACAGTATATTTAAATTTTGGGCTGCCAAAGAAAGCCATTTACAATGTATGTATGGTTGGTATTTCGATTCGGCAATAGTTAAAAACAATAAAATAATTGGTGCTATTTTTATTAACCAACAAAAAGAAAAGCAAACTGTTTTTGCAGAACTGTGTATAGACGCTACAGATTTAGGAGACGTGTATGCTAATGCTGGCGCATCTTTCAGCATAGGTATGGAAGATGCAGTTACTAGCGGAGAAAAAGAAGCACCCGGTAAAAATGAAATAATTCAAGACCTAACTTGGGCGGCCGTTTTAAAAGACTACGGAAATCCCGTAGATAAATCATTACTGATTCAGCCAGCAGATTTTGCACCCATCAATTTAAAAGAATTTGATTGTAGTACGGCCAACGCACCCTGCCCATTAGGCAAACCTTATCAATTTAATACCCAAAAAGTATTGGATTACGGCAAACTTCCCAACCATAAATACATGCTTAATTGGCCAGCACATGGCAATGATTATTATATCAATGGAATTAATATTAAACCTATTGATAGATATGCCTATTATTTACCTGCCCGAAAACAAACACTTGCTTTTGTGTATTATTTGCAACAAGTTTTAGGCTTTAAAAATATTGGTTTAGACACTACAGAATTTTCAACCATAGACCATTTAGCATTTATGCCTTACCATAGAGAAGGGCGTAGATTAAATGGCGTAGTAAAATTAAGTATCCCTTATTTAAACAATGCATTTACACAAACAAACGCATTTTATAGAACAGGCATATCTGTAGGTGATTATCCTGTAGACCATCATCATGGAAAAAACCCTGCAGCACCATCTATTGCTTTTCCTAGTATTTATTCCTTTAATATTCCTTTAGGATCTTTAATACCAGAAAAGCTGAATGGAATGGTTGTTTGCGAAAAAGGCATTTCAGTTTCTAATTTAGTAAATGGTACTAGCCGTTTACAACCTTGTGTATTGTTAACAGGCCAAGCGGCTGGAATGCTTGCTGCTGTTGCTATTCAAGAAAAATCTGAGCCGCGTTTAATAAGTGTTAGAAAAATTCAAACATTGTTATTAAAAGAAAAAGTGTTTTTAATGCCTTATGTTGATGTGCCTGCAACAGATAGCGCGTTTGAAGCCATTCAAAAAATTGGCGTAACTGGCATACTTAGAGGCAATGGAAAAAAAGAAGCCTGGGTAAGTAAAACATATTTCTATCCTGATAGTTTGTGTAATGCGCTAGCACTATGGAAAGATCTGAATGCATTTATTCATTTACCAATTGAGAATCCTTTCACAGAAAAATTTGTTACAGAAAAAGGGCTAGAAAAAATACAAGTTGAATTTAATAAATTGTATCCTTCTTTGCCTAAGATATTACATCAATCAACCGATAAACCTTTAACTAGAAAACAAGTGGCACTTTGGTTGAATAAATATTGTAATCCGTTTGCAATTGAAATAAATCATTTGGGGCATTTGATAGCAAA
>JBAXPJ010000135.1:0-5350 GCA_037132335.1 Sediminibacterium sp.
ACCCGTCCGTTTTGTAAATGCTTTAAAATGCTTTCTTCTTTGGCAAATTCGTCGTTGGTACAATAAATAAGTAAGTGATAGTCTTTTTCTTGTGCTACCGATTCTGCACCACTGATGGCTTGTATAAAATAATTATTGGTTAACTCGGGTGCAATAAGGGCAATGGTTTTGCTTTTATGATGTCTTAAAAATCCTGCATAAGGGTTGGGGCTATAACCCATTTTTTGAGCAAGTTCTATGACTCTTTTTTTTGTTTCTGCGCCAATTTCGTGACTACTTTTTAGTGCTTTAGAAACGGTAGATACCGAAACATTTAATTCTTTTGCGAGGTCTTTTAGATTTACCATTGAGGAAAGCGTTTATTGAATTTCGCAGCTAAAATATTGCTTTTCTACGAAAAAAAACTAAAACGTTTTCGCAAATAAAATTTCAATTTTTCGCAAGATTGTAATTTATGCGTCTATAATCGGTAATGTTTGCGTTATTTTGCGCAATAAAATAGTAGCATTCAATGAATAATAATTTTCCTTCTTATCGTAATACAGGGTATAAAATGGAGCAAACCATGCGTTGGTATGGTCCTAATGATCCAGTTAGTTTATCAGACATTAAACAAGCGGGTTGTACAGGAATTGTAACTGCCTTACACCATATACCCAATGGATCGGTTTGGACTATAGAAGAAATCACCAAAAGGAAAAATGAAATTGAAGCAGCAGGCTTGGTATGGAGTGTGGTTGAAAGTGTTCCAGTGCACGAAGCAATTAAAACGCAATCGGGCAATTTTGAACAGTATATAAGCAATTACCAAAGTTCCATAAAAAATTTAAGTGCTTGTGGTATTAAAACAGTGACCTATAATTTCATGCCTGTTTTAGACTGGACAAGAACTGATTTGGCCTATACAGTTGCAGATGGCAGTAAAGCGCTTCTATTTGAGAAAGCTGCTTTTATTGCTTTTGACGCCTTTATATTAAAAAGAGCCAATGCAACTAATGATTACTCTGCCATAGATATGCAACGTGCCCAAGAGCGCTTTGCTACTATGAGTGAAGCAGATAAAACTTTATTGCAAAGAAATATTATAGCAGGTTTACCAGGTAGCGAAGAAAGTTTTACGCTTGAACAATTTCAAGCAACATTAGATACGTATAAAAATATTGATGCGCCAACATTAAGGGCACATTTAATATATTTCTTACAACAAATAATACCCGTTGCAGAAGCCGTTGGCGTGAATATGGTTATTCATCCAGACGATCCTCCTTATGCTATTTTAGGCTTGCCACGGGTAGTTAGTACTGCAGCAGATATTGATGCCTTAATTGCAGCTGTTCCGTCTTTAAATAATGGACTTTGTTTTTGTACAGGTTCTTTTGGTGTTCGTGCCGATAATGATTTGCCTGCAATGGTAAAGCGTTTTGGAGAGCGCATTAATTTCTTGCATTTAAGAAGTACCAGGCGCAATGAATTTGGCGATTTTTACGAAGACAATCATTTAGAAGGAGACGTTGATATGTATGCCGTGATAAAGGAAATTGTAGCTGTCATGCAAGCACGCAAAATATCTATAGCAGTAAGGCCCGATCATGGTCACCAAATGCTAGATGATTTACACAAAAAAACAAACCCAGGTTATTCTGCCATAGGTAGGTTAAGAGGGTTGGCTGAAATAAGAGGCGTTGAATTAGGCGTACTCCGAAGCATTTAAAATACCCAATTCCAATCCGCGCAATTCTGCAAGGCCACGTAGTCGACCAATAGCAGAATAGCCCGGATTGGTTACTTTTTTAAGGTCGTCAAGCATTTGATGACCGTGGTCTGGTCTAAATGGAATTGATATTTTTTCGGCTTGTTGAATTTGTAATAATTCTTTCACAACAGCGTACATATCTGCATCGCCTTCTAAATGGTTAGCCTCATAGAAATTGCCCTGTCTGTCTTTGGTAACATTGCGCAAATGAATAAAATGAATTCTATTACCAATGGCTTTTACCATGGCTGGCAAATCATTGGTAGGAGAGGCACTCAAAGAACCCGTACAAAAACAAACACCATTTGCAGGATTGTTAACCTTGGTTAAAATGTGCGTAAAATCATCCATATTACTTACAATTCTAGGTAGCCCTAAAATAGGAAATGGCGGATCGTCGGGATGAATAGCCAACTTAATACCACATTCCTCGGCAACCGGGCTTATCTCCGATAAAAAATGGCATAAATTATCTTGCAGTGCAGCTCTATCAATATCTTGGTAAGTATTAAGTTTCTCCAACATATCTGCCGTAGTGGCTTTCTTTTCTCCAGGAATGCCATACATAATTACACCCGCTAAATTGTCTAATTGCTTAGTAGAATAATTTTTAAAACGAAGTTCAGCAGCCAGTTGAATATCATTACTATAAGACGCGCCAGCATTAGGCCTTTTCAAAACATAAATATCAAAAACGGCAAGGTCTATCCAATTAAAATATAGTGCGAGTGAACCGTCTTCCATAACATGGTCAAGAGAAGTTCTTGTCCAGTCATTAACGGGCATGAAATTATAAGTAATAATTGGAATGCCTGCTGCAGCTACATTTCTAATAGAGGTTTTATATTTTTCTATATAGTCTTTATAATTGCCTGTTCTAGTTTTAATTGATTCGTGAACAGTAATACTTTCAACAACACTCCAAGTAAGCCCTTTACTTTCAATCAGTTTTTTTCTTTCAATAATTTCATCCAGCATCCAAATATCTCCGTGAGGAACATGGTGCAAAGCACTTACAATACCAGTAGCGCCAGTTTGTTTTACGTCTTGTAAACTAACCGGATCATTTGGTCCGAACCAGCGCCATGTTTGCTCCATTTTATATTTCATGCAGTAGATTTCTTATTGAAATTTATTTTGAAAATTATTTATTTAGCCATGGCTTTGTAGCGCATCATTGCTTCAATATAATAATAATCTGCATAGGTAAGTGGTGTGTCTACTTCTGAATTGCTTGGTAAATTTCCAACACTATGTTTTAAAATAAAACCACCATTTGTACCAATTGGAGCAGTATAAGTTTTAGACGCTAATGCACGAATCACTTGTTCAGAAAATGCAAAATAAACAGCACTAGTTTTTGCGTCGGTATACTTGCATAATTCTAATAGGGCAGACGCTGTAATAGCTGCTGCAGAAGCATCTCGGTAGGTTGCAGGAATATCTGGTGTATTAAAATCCCAATAAAATATTTTATCGGCAGGAACACTAGGATGGTTAATCATAAATTGCGCAATGTCATTTGCTTGCTTTAAATATTTTTTATCTTTTGTAGCGCGATACATGACTGTGTAACCATACAAGCCCCAAGCCTGACCACGTGCCCAAGCAGAAGGATCTGAATATCCTTGGTGTGTTTGTTTAGCTATTACTTTTCCTGTTGTAGGATCGTAATCAATAACATGGTACGAACTATGGTCTTCGCGATAATGGTTTTGAAGGGTAGTATTTGCATGCGTTACGGCAATTTTATAATAAGAAGAATCACCTGAATTTTTGGTTGCCCAAAATAATAATTCAAGGTTCATCATATTGTCAATAATAACTGGAAATTTCCAACTGCCATGATCCCAAGATTTAATACAACCTGTAATAGGATTAAATCTGCTTGCTAATGATTTGGCACTATTCATTAAAATTTCATTGTATTCTTTTGAAGGGGCTAGTCTGTTTGAGTTGCCAAAACTGCAAAACATCATAAAGCCTAAATCGTGTGTGCCTTTGTTGAATTGTTCTTTGGTTAATAAACTTTGACGGCTTAAAGCTTCTTTTAAAATAGCAGCATCATTTGCATTTTCATTTAAATACAATAAGGAGCCAGGATAAAATCCACTAGTCCACCAAGTAGAACTAGACGTTTCTAATTTTTTGGTAGCTAAATATGTTTTTGGTAAAACGCCAGCAGGCACTTGGGTCATTAAAAACTTGTATTGATTACTGGCGCCAATTAATGCATTGTCAACAATTTTTAAAAGATCTGCTTTAGGTTTTGGTTGCGCATAACTCAAAACAGCAAACATTAAAAGAGTAAAAAGTAATGGTAGTTTGATTCTATTATTCATATTATATTTTTCGAGCGATAAATTTACTGAATATCTTCCTAAAGGCCATTTAAAATAAACTCAAAGTTATCTGGTTTTTAGTTTAAAACTATTTTTTCAAAATCTAAGAAAATTGTAAACAAAAGGGGCTGTATCAAAATTTTGATACAGCCCCTTTTTTATGAGTAAGTAATGCGATAATTACTTATTAATCTATGATTTTATCAGATGCAGGAACATTTGATTCCGAACCTGAATAACCAATATTCTGGTTAATATGTCCATCCGTATTGGCAAGGATTGCATCAATTGGAATAGGCCATAACACATGGTATTGACTAATGGTAAATTGGTCTCCGTGAACAGTTACGAAACCGGTTTTGTAGAATATATTTTTTTGTAAAATACGATCCACCATAAAGTTAGAGGTCGAGAAATTGGCTAAAGTATATGTTTTGCCATTATATGATTGACCCGTTTTTGCAAACAAATATGCTATACGAGTTAACTCAGTTTTACGACCTTCTTCCCAATACAATTCACGTGCTCTTTCATCTAAGATTGTGCCTATACTCATTTGAGCAGCAGTATAAGGAGAACATTTAGCTCTAGTTCTTACTGCATTTACATCAGCAGTAGCATTAGCAGCATCTCCTTTCCACATATAAGCTTCTGCGCGTACTAAGTAGGTTTCAGCTAAGCGCATCACATACCAGTCAGATTGTCCCCCTTGCATTGGTGTATTGTCAACATCAGGAACATACACTTTGTAATGCGGCCAAGGAAACCATCTACGTAAGGTATCTGCACATAAAAGTGTACCAGTAGGTCCATAGAGTCTTAGTTTTAAACCATAAGCGGTATCTTTTCCTTTGATTGCAGGATTCCAATAAACTATATTTTCAGGGAACATATAGTTTCCAGAAACTGAATCGTGTCTTAGATCTTTTGAGTCGTCCCAAATATCTTTATAACTATATGGAGTGTTTCTACAACGACCAATTCCACGTCCATACAATTGCATAATATCAAATTCATTTCCTGCTACTGCATTTGTACCAACGTTGCCAGCTGGAGTGTTTATACCACCTGATAAAAATGGAGCTGCTTGACGCATAATACGAGAACCCAATGTTCCACCGGAACCTCCGTCTAGCATTGAACTTATAAAGGCACTTGGAGTACCAAATCTATTAGTAACATTAAATAAGGCTTCTGTATTGGCGGCTGCAGATTTATTATCTGGACGATGTAAATCCCAAGTAACGTTTTTACT
>JBAXPJ010000136.1:0-5322 GCA_037132335.1 Sediminibacterium sp.
AGCTCCAGGCACCACTGGGAATATTTTAACTTCTAATGGAACAACATGGACTTCAGCAGCCCCATCAGGAGGTGGTGGCAGCGGTGCTGCAGTTTTTTTACCCACCATAGTAATAGGTACGCAGCAGTGGATGGAAAAGAATTTAGATGTTATGACATATCGCAATGGAGAAGTCATACCGCAGGAAACTGATAACACCAAATGGGCGGGATTAACAACAGGTGCTTGGTGTTGGTATAGTAATAGTGCAGATAATGGCGCTATTTATGGTAAACTATATAATTGGTATGCAGTTAATGATCCAAGGGGATTAGCCCCACAAGGGTGGCATATACCCACTGATGCTGAATGGACAACTCTAGGTACTTTATTGGGTGGAGATGCAGCAGCAGGCGGCAAGATGAAGACAACAGGCACCACTATATGGAACACACCCAATACAAGCGCTACCAATCAGAGTGGTTATGCAGGTCTTCCGGGCGGCTTCCGTGGCTACGGTGGAGCATTCAGCTATGTTGGCTTCAACGGCTACTGGTGGAGCGCTACAGTGAACAATTTGACAACCGCCTGGTACCGCGGCCTGTACTTCAACAATGGCAGCCTATTCAGGGACAACGACTATAAGGCGTATGGGTTCTCAGTTCGTTGCCTTAGGGATTAATTTATTTTATTTATTTGACAATTTGACCATTACCGCTAAGCGGTCAAAAAACTTTAAATTTTGGCATTATTTAACGACTTACCGGTTTATAAAGCAACCTATGATTTGCTATTGGCTATTTTTGGGTTTACAAAGGATTTTAGTAAGGATTACAAATACACGGTGGGTGAAAATAAAAAAACCACTCCGAAAAGTGGCTTGAATTCTTGCTCCGTGGTCCCGCCAAGAATCGAACTTGGATCTAGAGTTTAGGAAACGCCTATTCTATCCATTGAACTACGGGACCGCGACAATTTTAAATTTATCGAGCGGCAAAAATAACTGATTCAAACATAACAGCCTTTGTCTTTTTAAATTAATGCTAGGCTAATTTTGTATTTTCATTCCCTCAATAGAAATTATGCGTCCATTTATTTTATTAGTTTGCTTTTTTTGCCTCTTAATTGTAAGCACAAATACACAAGCGCAAACAGCCAATACCAAGCCTCAAATTACCATCGACCATTTAGCCCTTTTTGTGGTAGACCTGCAAAAAGAGCAAAATTTTTATAGCCAAGTAATGCAATTAGATAGTTTGGCAGAACCTTTTCACGATGGCAAACACGCTTGGTTTACAATTGGCGATGGCATTGCAATGCATATCATTCAGGGTGCACCTCAAACCAAGGAATATTACAAAAACAACCATATGTGCTTTAGTGTTCCGGTGATGGAAGCGTTCACCAAACACCTAACGGCGCATTCAATACCTTACGAAGACGTAAAGGGTACAATTGGTGCCATAACCAACCGAATTGATGGCATTCACCAAATATGGTTAAAAGATCCGGAAGGTTATTGGATAGAAATAAATGATGCGCCACATAAAAAACGCTAATTCCCATTATCTTTGCCGACTCTCAACCAATTAGTACTATGCGATTTTATAATATTATCATTAAATACCGTTTCTGGTTAAGCATCTTGGCGGTAGTGCTTGGGGTTACTTTAAATGTAACAGGAACTGGCTTTTGGCCAATTTTCCCCATCTATTTTATTGGACTCATAGGATTTGCTAGCCATTTTTTTATAGGACCCATGCGCTTAATTCAAGAGCCTATGGAAGCTGGAAATATTGAAGAAGTAGAACGCATTTTAGCAACCATTTGGTTTCCAAACCTATTGTATAAGCCTGTTCGCTCTACTTATTATACCATCAAAGGCAATATTGCCATGATGCAACAAGACTTTGATACTGCCGAAAAGCACTTGAAAAAAAGTTCTTCATTAGGTTCTGCAATGCCTGAAGCCGAAGGAGCAAACAAACTGCAATTAGGCATGATGTGCATGCAAAAAGGCGACCTTAAACAAGGCGAAGCCTATATCCGTGCGGCTATTCGCGCTGGTATTCCAGACAAAGAAAGCGAGGCGGTGGCTTATTTAAGTATGTGTCAAATTTTTATGAATAAGCGTGAGTTCCGTGCTGCTAAAGATTTTTTTAGAAGAGCCAAAGCTTGTAAACCAACCACCAAACAAGTGCTTGATCAAGTGAAAGAAATTGAAAAATACATTTCTCGCGTTCCAGGATAACTGAGTTCGAAACAACTATATTTTAATCCCGATCCAATTAACATGGTTCGGGATTTTTTGTATGACAATTATCATATATTATTCTACCCAAGTTTACTTCATTTGTAATGCGAAAGAAGCAATGGATTGATTGTTTTGAATGAATTATTCCATTACTGCTTTTAATATTGGCAACGGTTTAATTTTTTAAAACAAAAACAATTTCATTATGAAAAAGAATATTGGAACCATCGACAGAGTTCTACGCATTTATTTTGCAGTAGATATTATTGTACTCTATTATTTAGAAACGTTTACAGGAATTTTAGGCACCATTTTATTAGTGATTGGCGGCATATTTTTACTCACTTCTATTTTTAGGATATGCCCACTATATACAATTGCTGGTATCAATACTTGTGCTAAAGAAGAATAGTTTATAAAAGTTAATACGCTTCAAACACTTACCTGCATTGACTTTTATAGGTTAGTGTAAGTCATGATAAAATTGCGCTTTAAATTTCTCGCTAATATTTCAGTAGCTAGAAGAAATATTTTTGCAACCAATTATTGTTGGTAATAATTTAAATAGCAAAACTATTTTGCAGTAAGCAATCGCTCTAATTGCACAGGAAAATGTAAATGCTCAAGTGCATGAATTTTATTGGCCAAATTATCTGCAGTATCCAATGGGTCAATGTTGCAAGTTGCTTGAAAAATAATACCACCTTCGTCGTAGTGTTCATTTACCCAATGAATAGTTATGCCTGATTCTTTTTCGCCCGCTGCAATTACTGCTTCGTGAACTTTGGCGCCATACATTCCTTTCCCACCATATTTAGGTAACAGTGCTGGATGGATATTTACAATTTTATTAGGATAGGCTTCAATTAAAGCTGCTGGAATTTTCCAAAGAAACCCTGCTAACACTACAAAGTCAATAGTATTTGCAGCTAACTCGGCAGTATACGCATCACCCTTTAAAAAAGGCTCCTTTTCAATCATTAAAACCGGAATTTGGTTATTAGATGCAATGGTTAATACTCCTGCGCCCGGTTTATTACAAACAATCAAGGCAATTTTTATGGTAGGATGGTGCTCAAAATGTGCGATAATTTTAGCGGCATTGCTACCTGCGCCAGATGCAAAAATGGCTAGACGGGTTATTTTAGAAGGCGTTTCAGACAAAATCTTCAACTTGGTTAAAAGCTTCTTTTCGTATTTCCAAAAGAATGGCCATTGACCCAATAATGCACCATATAGCAATAGAATACCTTGATATCCTACCAAAAGCATGGCTAATCTTAATAAAACCTTCCAAGCCCAATAGGTTTCAGCACTCATTCCAAGCCATGTTGTAACATAACGAGTAATCATTGCTGTGGTGGTACCAGTTAAGGCAAAAGCCAAAAAAATAATCCAAAATTGACGGTTATTTACCCCCCATTTTCTTTGTAAACCTCTTAACATGCACCAAAAGTGAGACAAAAAATTCATTTTTTTATGCTCGTTCAACAAATAAGCGCAGGGATTCAATTTTGTTTACAATTCTATGACTTGAATCGTACTAAACACTAACAAACCGCTGAAACCCTTATAAACAAAGGGAAAAATATTTTTTTTAAAGCGTTAGTTTTTGTCAGTCGCGTGTCATAATTTTGCACCCGTTGAAGGATATTTTTCCACACTAAGAACCACCGTTTGTGAATATGAGTTCATATAGACGTATTTCGAAGGCAGTATTGTTAAGCAGCCTCCTTTTTTTAGGAGCAAGTTTTGCAATGACTGCTACCGCGCAAGATGGTAAGACTTTGTTTAGCACCAATTGTGCTACCTGTCATGCTGTTCACAAGAAATTAACTGGACCTGCCCTTAATGGGGTAGAAGATCGTTGGCCCGATAAAGCCAAATTGCACGCTTGGGTAAAAAATAGCGCCGCATTCCTAAAAACAGGGGATACTTACGCCAATAACTTGTATGTGGAGTACAACAAAACTTCCATGACACAGTTTCCAGGATTAGCAGACAAAGATATTGATGCTATTTTGGCCTACATTAAAACAGTTCCTGCTCCTGGTTCAGAAAAACCTGCGGCTGGTGCAGGTGCTCCTGCGGCAGAAGGCGATAACACTTTATTATTTGGAGTATTATCATTAATTCTTGCAGTTGTTGCTTTAATATTAATGCAGGTTAATTCAAATCTTAAAAAATTAGCAAGCGAGCGTGCTGGCGAACCTAACGAAACACCTGTTTCTTTTTGGAAGCACAAATCTTATATTACTTTGGGCACAGTCTTATTATTCATTGTTGGTGGATACTTAACTACCAAAGGTGCTATGGGATTGGGTCGTAGCAAAAATTATCAACCCGTTCAACCTATTTATTATTCGCACAAAGTACATGCAGGTATCAATCAGATTAACTGTTTGTATTGTCATGGTGGTGCGCAAGAAGGCAAACATTCAAATATTCCAAGTGTGAATATTTGTATGAACTGTCACTTAGCCATTAATGAATACAAAGGCGAAAAAATCTATACCGAAGAAGGTGTAGAAGTGAACGGAACTGCAGAGATTCAGAAATTATACAAATATGCCGGTTTTGAATTTGGTAAACTATGGGATGCTACTCAAGCAAAACCCATTGAATGGACACGTATCCACAACCTTCCAGACCATGTTTACTTTAATCACTCTCAGCACGTAAAAGCAGGTAAGGTTCAGTGCCAAACTTGTCATGGTGATATCACTAAAATGGACGAAGTGAAGCAGTTTGCTGATCTTAGTATGGGTTGGTGTATTAACTGTCACCGCGAAACCAAAGTTCAATTTAAAGACAATGGTTTCTATAGCATTTACGAGAAATACCACCAAGACTTAAAATCTGGAAAGATTGATAGCACTAAGGGTATTACTGTTGAAAGCATCGGTGGTACAGAATGTCAAAAATGTCACTATTAATCAAAAAATAATTACAGGCAGTTAATCGCTGCATGTTGTTGATCATAAACATAAAGAGGCAAGGGTTGCTCGCAACAACTTATCGCTATCAACTAAATATATTATGGAGCAAAAAAAGATCTGGCAAAGTTTTGGTGAGCTGAATCAGTCTGA
>JBAXPJ010000137.1:0-5302 GCA_037132335.1 Sediminibacterium sp.
AAACAAAATATTGTGTCGGCTTAAAATAGCACGTTCAGTATCTGGAATAACGGTATCCTCGTAACCCATAATTCCTGTAAACGGATTTTCTTTTTGCTGCATTTTTATAATCAGATTGTCTCTGATTTCTTCTTTCACAGATTTAGACTTGTAACCAGCTTTAATTAATTGACCTAGGGTTTGTATTTTTTTTATGTCCATGTTTGGTATAGATGTAGTCGTTGAATAAATTTAAAAAACAGTTTTTCTTTTGCCGCTTTCGAAGTCCTTAAAAATAAAAGCACCCAATTTATCGAGCGAAGCAAAGAATGCTTTTCCATTATTGGTTTCGGTAAATTCCTGTACAAATTTTTGCAAGTAAGGATCTGAGGCAATCATAAAAGTAGTGATAGGAATTTTTAGTTTTTTGCACTGCGCCGCTAAGTTGATGCAACGATTAACAACTTTACGATCTAAGCCAAAACTATTTTTATAATATTTTTTGCCAATTTTTAAACAGGTAGGTTTACCATCTGTTATCATAAAAATTTGCTTATTAGGATTTTTTCGTCGACGCAATAAATCCATGGCAAGTTCAAGCCCTGCAACAGTATTGGTATGATAAGGACCCACTTGTAAATAAGGCAGGTCTTTAATTTCAATACTCCATGCATCGTTACCAAATACAACTATATCAAGTGTGTCTTTGGGATAGCGTGTGGTAATTAGTTCGCTGAGTGCCATCGCTACTTTTTTAGCTGGCGTGATTCTGTCTTCGCCATATAGAATCATAGAATGCGAAATATCAATCATTAAAACGGTAGATGTTTGCGTTTTAAAATCGCTTTCGCGAATATGCAAATCGTCTTCGTGCATAGAGAAATTTTCTACCCCATGATTGATTTGCGCATTTCTAATACTTTCAGTAAAATCAATTTGTTCGAGTGTGTCACCAAATTGAAAAGGCCTTGTGTCTGGATTCACTTCATCGCCCTGACCTTGTTTAAAAGTTTGGTGATTGCCTTGTTTAGATTTTTTTAGTTTCCCAAAAATCTCTTCTAAACTTTTTTTGCGAATGGTTTGTTCCGACTTACTAGTTATTTTAAAACTGCCGTCTTGTGGATTTTCATTGATATACCCATTCTCTTTCAGGTCATCTATAAAATCACCCATCCCATACTCTGAATCGGTTAATTTATATTGCCTATCAAGCTCATTTAACCAAGACAGCGCTTCTGTGGCATCTCCATTGGTATAGGTTAGCAGCTGCGTAAAAATATCGAGTATCTGCTCGAATTTCGATTTACTTGCTGCATTGGGGTCAAAATGAATAAAACGGTGTCCTATCATAACTAACTACTATAACAATACTTTCTGCAATTGGTTCTAACTAAAACAGCTGAGATTTTCATCCCAGCTGTTTGATACTAACATAACCTATTTATTTATTAGGATTAGGTGGTACAGAATCTGCAGCCATCATTTTTCCTGGAATTTGAATTTTTGGATTGTAAACAGCTTCCATTTGCTCTAAACCTTTTAAATAACTTTCAGCCATTCTTTTTTCATCAGCCATCTGATCGGCTTTATCGCCAGAAAGTGTATTGCAGAATTTAACTTGTTGCAATAAATCCTTTTTAACAGATGCCATAACTTTTTCGGCTAATTTTTTATTGTCGGCCATTAAACAAGCTTCTAAGAATAGTAGTGAATTTTTGTTGTGCATATTTCCACGGCTTACCATACCATAAGGGAAATTTTCATCCAACATCATTTGATCTACTTTGTCTAGTACTTTACATGCTTCTTCTTTTCTATTTTTAGATGCTAAGTCAATGGCTAATTCTGCATAAGCATTACGAATAGAATTTAAATGTCTGCGATTCTCTTCGTCGTAATAAACACCTTTAACATTGGCATTTCCAAAAGCAAAATTGTTTAATGCTTTCGATAACATCCAATCGGTATTAACGCGGCTATTTTGAACAGGAACCATTCTATAACTCAAACCATCTCTACGTATAAATTGATCAAATCCTAATTCTAAACGATCATTCGTAAAGTAAATAGGACGTTTCCATTTATTAGCAGCAATGATGTTTAATACAGCAAGGTCATTCTTCATTAAAGAAGATTTTGGAACGTCAAAACGTAGTTCAGATACAACACTATCGGTAGCGTTAACTGTTTTGTTTTTTGTTACCAAAGCCTTGTCTACAGGTACGGCAAATCTTTTTACAGGGAAACTGTTTAAAGGCTCAGAACCACGTGTATTGTCTAATTTATCGGCATCATCACTACCAACATAATTCTTCATTACATCATATAAATCATAATACCTGTCTTCAGGAATATTAGGTCGGGGAGAATAAACTATATAGTCTCTTTTACCCGCTTCAATTTGTTCTGGCCCCCAAATCACATCTATAGAATCACTTTGGTTTACTTTATAACGCAATTGGTTAATGTACCAATCAATACCTAATAAACTATAATTGATTACACGAATGTCTGGACGTATCCCTTCTACTTCTTGTGCATACCATAATGGATAAGTATCATTATCGCCAAAAGTAAATAAGATAGCATTTGGTGCACAGCTTTCTAAATAGTCTTTTGCTAAATCACGAGACAATACTTTTTTACTTCTGTCGTGGTCATCCCATTCTTGTTGCGCCATTAAAGTTGGAACAGCAAGCACACATAATAAAGCGGCTAATACTGCTGCAATATTTTGGGTGACTAATTTAGCAAACCAGTCACGTACTTTTAATACACCCAATCCTATCCAAACAGCAAATGCATAAAATGATCCTACATAAGCATAGTCACGTTCACGTGGCTGATAACCTGCTTGGTTCAAATAAATTACAATTGCAAATCCAGTAAAGAAGAACATTAAAAAGTTTACAATACCATCATCTCCACGATTTTTAAATTGGTAGAATAAACCAATCATACCCAAAATAAATGGTAATAAGAATAAGGTATTGTGTGCTTTGTTATTTTTTAAACTATCGGGCAAAGTACTCTGTTCGCCATAAAGCATATTGTCAATTAATGGAATACCACTAATCCAGTTACCATCGCGCACATTGCCAATAAACATTCCTTGAACATCATTTTGTTTACCAGCAAAATTCCACATGAAATAGCGGAAATACATCCAATAGAATTGATAAGCAACAAAAAACTTAACATTGTCTACTTGATTAGGTGCTCTCTCATAACCACCATCTTTTAAACGATTGATGTTTAAAAAATATGCATAATAGTCTGCGTGATTTTGATCGTTACTTGCATCCCAAACCCTAGGGAAAATCATTTTTTCTTCTGGTTGATATAAGTATCTACGATCAGGTCCTATTTCAATATACTTGTCTCTTGCTTTTTCGTATTTCATTCCGCCTGTTTTAACATCAACGGGCTGAGAATTGAATTTCTGACCATATATCAAAGGAAAATCTCCATATTGTTCGCGACCTAAATAACCCACCAAACTCATTGGATTATCTACATTATACATATCCACTGCTGGATTAGCATTACTGCGTATCATGGTTGTTACATAAGTGCTGTAACCCATTAACATAAATGCCAATGACCATAAACCCAAACGTAAATAAGCCCAGTCTTTTTTTGCTGCATATTTTAAACCAACTACAATTAATGCAGCTAATAACACAAAAAATGTTGCAAAGCCAGTAAAGAATGGTAAACCAAAACCGTTCACAAACCAACGATCAAAAGATCCTGCTAATTTAACGGTATATTGAATTACACCAACTTGTACAATTCCTGTAATAACACATCCTATTACAAAAAAGATATAAGTTCCACCATTATGTGCTTTCTTTTCTTTATTCCATTTTTCAACGGCAAATAATAAACCAATAGCAACTAGGGTACCAAAAATCATTAATGCACCTAAAGTAGGATCTAAACTTAAACCACGTTCTTCATTTGCTTCACCACTTGCAATTACCAATGATCCAATAAAAGCAATCACACCACCTATACCAACAATACGAATAAACCAACTACGTAATTTTTCGTAATTGAAAGTGTCTTTCCTGCGGAAATAATACACCATTACAATTGCAGGAATGGTTAATAAATTCAACAAATGGACACCTATAGAAAGCCCCATCATAAAAAATATAAACACAATCCATTTGTCTGCACCTGGTTCGTCGGCATGGTTTTCCCATTTAAGAATTGCCCAAAAAACAATTGCTGTGAAAAAAGAAGATAGTGCATACACTTCGCCTTCTACAGCACTGTACCAAAATGAATCAGAAAAAGTATAAGCCAAAGCGCCAACTACTCCGGCACCCATAATTGACCAAATTTGATAACTACTTAAATTATCGGTTGTTTTTAATTGCAACACTTTGCGTGCAAAATGTGTGATGGTCCAAAACAAAAACAAAATGGTAAAACCACTTGCCAATGCGCTCATTACATTCACCGCTTTAGCAGCTGTTAATGGATTGTCTCCAAAAAGAATAATAAATAAACGACCTATAATTACAAATAAAGGCGCCCCTGGCGGATGCGGAATTTGTAACTTAAAACAGCTACTTACAAACTCTCCACAATCCCAGAAACTACCCCCTGATTCTGCGGTTAAGACATAGACGGTACAGGCAATTAAGGCCACAGCCCATCCAACAATATTGTTAATCCGTTTAAACTGCATATTGATTTCGGTTTTTAAGACTCGCAAACATACCTTAATAATACTAAAACTAAAAAAACAGGGGGGCATTTTCTTTTATTTAAGAAAATCTTAAATACTTAGCTTAAACAGATCCCTTAATTAGTAAATGGCGCTATTGTAATTCAGCAGCCTGCATTATCTTTGACGCTCTATGGAAAAGAAGCGTTCAGTGGCCTTTCATACTTTGGGATGTAAATTAAATTTCTCAGAAACTTCCACTTTGTCTCGATTGATGGAGCAAGAAGGGTTTGAGAAAAAGGATTTTGATGCTCAAGCAGATGTATATGTCATTAATACCTGCTCGGTAACTGATAATGCCGACAAAGAATGCCGTCAAATTGTTCGACGCATACAACGCAAATCGCCAGAAAGTTTTGTAGTAATTACAGGCTGTTATGCCCAATTAAAACCAACAGAAATAGCCAGTATCCCTGGAGTAGACCTAGTATTAGGCGCTTCCGAAAAATTTAATATCATTAAGCATATCAATGAGTTAACTAAGGGAGATGCAAGTAAAATATGCAGTTGTGATATTGAAACCGTAACAGGTTTTAATGCTTCTTTTTCTATGAACGACCGTACAAGAAGCTTTTTAAAAGT
>JBAXPJ010000138.1:0-5265 GCA_037132335.1 Sediminibacterium sp.
CATATTGATAAATAATTTCGCTCAGGTTTCCTTTGTATGCAACACGTCCTTCAATTCCTTCTGGCACATATTTTTTTATATCTTCTTCCATGTCTTGAAAGTACCTGTCTCCACTACCTTGGCTCATGGCACCCAAACTTCCCATGCCTCGGTATTCTTTAAACTTTCTTCCTTCGTAAATAATGGTTTGTCCGGGGCTTTCTTCTACACCAGCAAAAACACTTCCCATCATTACCATATTTGCACCAGCTGCTAAGGCTTTAACCATATCGCCAGTGTAGCGAATACCGCCATCAGCAATAATTGGAATGCCTTTTGCACGCAAGGCTTTACTTGCTTCCATTACTGCGGTTAGTTGTGGAACACCTGCACCAGCAACAATTCTAGTTGTGCAAATAGAACCAGGTCCTATACCTACTTTCACGCAATCAGCACCTGCTGCAGCCAATGCCAATGCACCTTCTGCAGTACCTACATTACCGGCAATAATTTGTAAATGTTTAAAGTTTTTTCGCAAACTTTTTAAAGCATCAATAACGCCTTTGCTGTGTCCGTGTGCACTATCAAGTGTTACAACGTCTACGCCTACCATTTGCAAAGCAGCGGCACGGTCCATTAAATCTTTAGTAATACCTAAAGCAGCACCAACTAATAAACGGCCCAAAGAATCTTTGCCTGCATTAGGGTAGTTGCGTATTTGTAAAATATCTCTGTAAGTAATTAAGCCAATTAATTTGCCTTGCTTGTTTACAACAGGCAATTTTTCAATCTTATAATTACGTAAAATAATTTCTGCTTTTTTTAAATCGGTTCCTTCAGGAGCCGTGATTAACTTTTCTTTGGTCATCACTTCCGACACCTTTCTTTTTTTGTTGGTTTCAAAACGCAAATCGCGGTTGGTTAAAATGCCAACCAATTTTTGGCCCGCATCTACAATAGGTATTCCGCCAATCCTGTTTTCTTTCATCAAACGAAGCGCATCACCAATAGTAGCATCAACCAAAAGTGTGATAGGGTCAATGATCATACCACTTTCACTTCTTTTTACTTTACGCACTTGTTCTGCTTGGCGTTCAATACTCATGTTTTTATGAAGTATACCCAAACCGCCTTCACGTGCTAGGGCAATGGCCAAACTAGCTTCTGTAACGGTATCCATTGCTGCAGAGAGAATGGGAACATTTAGTATAATACTCTTGGTTAAATTGGCGCGTGTATCAACATCGCGAGGTAAAACTTGACTGTAAGCCGGCATTAACAATACATCATCAAAAGTAAGACCTTCGCCAAAGATTCTTGATTTTGTAGAGCCGGTGCTTGGGGAACTGTTTCTTATTGCCATGTGCAAAGATACAAAAACAGTGTTTTTATTGCCAAATCATTTTCTATGGCCAAATCGATTCAGTAGTTTTGCGCCAATGACTAAATTATCACCAGCTATCAACGCACCGTTATTCACTGTTCAATTTAGTTTGCTTTGTATCAGTAATTTTTTGTTTTCGGCCAGTTTTACCATGATGATTCCTGAGCTACCTGCTTATATTACCCATCTTGGAGGGGCACAATATAAAGGGTTAATCATTGCATTGTTTACATTAATGGCGGGCATATCACGTCCATTCAGCGGGAAACTAACCGACAAAGTAGGTAGGGTGCCAGTAATGATATTTGGATCTATTATTTGCCTTGTTTGTAGTTTACTCTATCCTGTACTCACTTCAGTAGCTGGATTTTTATTCCTTCGCTTTTTACACGGGTTTTCTACAGGATTTAAACCAACTGCCACATCAGCGTATGCGGCAGACGTAGTGCACGAATCTAGAAGGGGAGAAGCCTTGGGTGCTTTATCGGTAGGGTATACATTAGGGATGTCGGTAGGCCCAATGATGGGTAGTTATTTAGTGGAATTGTTTTCTTATAATACAATGTTTTATGTTTCAGCTGCATTGGCCATGGGCTCTGTTATTATTTTGTACAATGTAAAAGAAACACTTGCTACGCCACAAAAATTTTCGATGGGTATTTTAAAAATTCAAAAGCATGAAATTTTTGAAAGAACATCCATCAAGCCCGCAATCATTATGTTATTGTTGTCATTTTCTAATGGATGTGTTATTATATTGGCACCTGATTTAAGTGTTTCTCTCGGCATCCATAATAAAGGATTTTTCTTTGCAACATATACCGTTACTTCTTTATTAGTTCGATTAGTAGCCAATAAAGCTTCAGACAAACATGGCAGAGCAATTGTATTAATCTATAGTGCAATCAGCCTTGGCATTGCATTGGCAGTGCTTTCCATGGCACATACTGTGTTATTGTTATTAATTGGAGCGGCTATTTTTGGAGCGAGTTGGGGAACCATCGGACCAACTATTGCAGCATGGACAGTTGATTTATGTAGCGAAGAAAATAGAGGACGCGCAATTGGCTCAATGTATATAGCACTCGAAGCTGGAATTGGTTTAGGCGCATTGGTTTCTGCAACCATCTATCAAAACCAATCAATCAATTTTAGTAAAGCATTTTTATTGTCTTCTTTTTTATCGGTACTTGCTTTTGTATTATTATATACTTGGCGTAAACAACAAATCAGAAAAATAAGTCCACCAAATTTCGAATTGATTAGCGAGTAATTTTTGTGCTTTTAAAATATTTTATTAATAAATACTTTTATTGATAAGTATAAAAAAGGCCCCTGTTTTGCTGCAGCATTGATATTTTTTTAACAATTTTTAAATAATATTATTTATATTTTTTATTAAAAACTTTTATATAAACGTTTAAACGTGTTAATAAAAGATTCAATTAATTTTTATAATAAACCCTATTTGCATTAATACAGTTCATATGCCTTCCCCGGCAATGCCGTAATAATATTTTGAAATTCTAAATTTAGTAAAGCCTCCGAAATGCTACTGCCACTGTGTGTTGATTGCTGCACCAAGGCATCAATAGAAAGGGTTGTATGTGTTTCTAGTAATTTAATAATACTATTTTCAGTTGCAGTAAACGCTATTGAAATAGGCTTTTCTTTTGTAGTGTTTATTGGTGCTTCATCCCATTGCATGGTTTCAATAAAATGTTCAATTCCAGAAAAAACAATGGCTTTGTTTTGTTGAATTAATTGTAAGCAACCCGCACTTTTTGCATCTGTAATTTTTCCTGGCAATGCAAATACTTCTCTATGGTAATCAGCAGCTAAATTTGCAGTAATCATACTGCCTCCTTTTACTTCAGTTTCAATAACTATGGTAGCATCAGCCATACCTGCAACAATTCTATTTCTTTTCGGAAAATTATATTTATCAGTGATTGTGTTTTTTCTAAACTCTGTTAATAGTCCACCAGTTTGTAAAATTTCTTTGGCTAAATTTCTATGTTGTGGTGGATAGATAGTGTCTAAGCCATGAGCTAAAACACCAATAGTTGGCAACGAATTTTCAATGGCAGATTTGTGTGCAATGGCATCAATGCCAAGAGCCAACCCACTTACAATCAAAGTGTTTTTATTTGGCAATGCAGCAATTAATTGTTCCGTAATTTTTTTGCCATATTCTGTATGTTTTCTGCTGCCAACAATACTAATTACTCTTTGTGCATTTAAATCTGCAGATCCCTTATAATAAAGCAGTGTTGGAGAATCATAACAGTGTAAAAGCCTTACGGGATATGCTGTTGAGCCAATAAAAATTGATTGAATTTTGTGTTTTTCAATAAATTCAATTTCTACTTCAACTGCTGCAAAATCATTAAAAGACAAAATACTGTTTGCCCTTATTTCTCCAATGCCATCAACTTGGGCAAGTTCATTTTTTTGCGCTAATAAAACAGATTTTGCATCTCCAAAATAGTCAATCAAATTTTTTGCATGCACGGCACCAATGTCTTTAATCATGGTGAGTGCAATTTGGTATGGTAGCATTTCATTCATCCAACTAAATTCTAATAATTGACTAGTATAAATAGTTTTATACGCTAGAATTAATTTAGTTAAAATGAAATAGTTATACTACAAATTAATTACAATCCTGTAATAGTAAATTCTGTTCGCCTATTTTTTGACCTGCCAATTTCTGTTGCGTTGTCTGCAATTGGTTTTTCTGCTGCATATCCTTTATAAGATAAACGCGAAGAACTAATGCCTTTATTGGTTAAATAATTTACAATTGCTTTAGCACGATTGGTAGATAATGCTAGGTTATCTGCGGGCTTTCCTAAGTTATCGGTATGGCCACTAATTTCTAATTGTATGGATGGATTATCTAGTAAAACTTGGTACAATTTATCTAATTCAATAAAGCTAGCACTAGGCAATTCAAATGAATTATTTAGAAACTGCACATTGCTGAAAACCATATGTGCATTGATTGTTACAGGTTCAAGTGCAATATCCTTTTGATACACACTGTCTGCATCTTTTGTACTCAGTGCGTATAATTCACTATAATACAAATAGCCTTTTCTGTTTACAATAAACGTATAATCTTTTCCAGTAGGCAGGGTTATAAAGTAGGCGCCTTTTTCATCGGTTTGAATTTTCATCAATGCTTTATTTGTTTCATTGTCGAATAATTCTACCGATGAAGGAATACCATGCATTGTTTTTTTATCTGTTACAAACCCTTTTACATACAATGTTTTGTAAGGACGAATATCCGGCCGCATTTCAAATTGATATAAGTCTAAATCGCCTCTACTATCTGAACGATCACTCGCATAATAAGCGGTTAATCCATTTGCAGAAACAGCTAAGCTTCCCTCATTTTCAATGGTATTAATTGGATAGCCTAAATTTTCTGGAAGGCCCCATTCGCCTGCAGCATTTTTTCTTAAAACGTATAAATCAGATCCGCCATAACCAGTTAAACCATCAGAAGTAAAATACAATGTTTGGTTATCGGCATGAATAAATGGAGCCAATTCATCGCCAGCAGTATTGATGGTAGGTCCCATATTCACAGCAGGAGACCACCGGCCATTTGCATTTTTATAACTTACATACAAGTCTTTGCCACCATAGCCTCCAGGCCGATTGCTACTAAAAAATAACGTTCTATTATCAGGGCTTAAACTAGGAGAACTTTCCCAAAAATCAGTATTAATATTTTCTCCAAGATTAATAGGATCACTCCATCCTTGTGGCGTAAAACTAGATTGATAAATATCGTAATTTCCAAAACCTTGACCCGAAAATTGACCAGCAAATAAAATGTATTCGCCATCTTGCGATGCAGTAATCGCACCTTTTTTTGGTTCAATATT
>JBAXPJ010000139.1:0-5253 GCA_037132335.1 Sediminibacterium sp.
TTATTGAATTTGCTAGATAAAAAAGATGGAAGCATTATCTATAAAACTTATTTCAATTCCATTCTTTTTATTCCAATTAGTATTTTTAGACTAGCAGCTAAAGGATGGCGAAAAATACTTGGAAAAAAAGAAAATGGTACGAATTCAGACCATGATATTTTAGGAACTGATGGTTTTTTCAATAATATATTATCGGGTATTTTTAAAATTGATTACTATTTGCTAAAATGGGGATTTCGTTTTCCGGCAGGCGTATCTATTCTAGTTTTTTTTAAAAAGAATTAAGCAGTCATGCAGATAAACAAACAAAATATATTGTATAAGAAAATATCTATTGGACCAAAGATAGAAATTAGTTTAAGTCATTTTATTTGGTTCCTTCTAACAATAATTGCGGTTTGTTCTGAAATGGCTAGAGGCCTTGGCAGTATTGATAATTACCTCGTTTTTAAAGGTGTATTTGACCATGTCGTTCAACAAAAATATTTATTTAGTTTTTACCCTTCGGAGTATGCATCTTATAATAACTACGGCCCTGCCTTTTCATTAATCATTGCCCCTTTTGCTCTATTGCCGGTTTATCTTGGATGCTTTTTATGGGCAATTGCCAATGCAGGATGCTTATTCTATGCCATTAAATTACTGCCAATAAATGAAAACCAAAAGATATTAATTTATTGGATTAGCTGTATTGAAATGATGACTTCCATTCATAATGTACAGTTCAATGCTATGTTTACTTCTTTTGTAATTTTTTCATTTGTATTTACACTAAGAGGTAAGGATTGGTTAGCAACACTTTTTATTGCAGTAGGTATTCTTACTAAATTATATGGTGTTGGTGCATTGGCTTTTTTCTTTTTTTCAAAAAACAAGAAACAATTTATTGGAACTTTTATAATGTGGATGGTTATTATTGTTGTATTGCCAATGCTCTACTCTAGTTATGATTATATAGTTAAGTGTTACGAAGATTGGTACTATCAGATAATTCGTAGAAATAGTCAAAATATTGAAAATTCTAAGAATGCTGGCATGCAAGACATTTCTGTACCAGGTATGATTAGAAGGATTTTTAATTATTATGGGTCTATTGATTTTAAAATAATAGCACTTGCTGGCATTGCATTTATTGTTCCTTTATTTAAAAAGCATAACCTTAATTCAATAAAATTTCAATTGCATTACTTAGCAATCGTGCTGATAGCTGTGGTAATATTTAGTTCTGCGGCCGAAAGTCCCACTTTTGTAATTGCCGTTACCGGAGCCGCTATTTGGTTTGTTTTACAGACTACCCCTGTTACTACTAGCGTAAAAATAATGCTAGCACTCCTGTTTTTATTAACCATATTATCGCCAACTGATATCGTTCCAAAATACATACGAGATCATTATATACTAGCATATTCACTGAAAGCATTACCTTGTTTTTTAATTTGGTGTTGGCTAACAGTTAGTGCATGGACAAATGATTTTAGAAACTACAACCATAATGAGTAAAACAGTAGCTTTTATTATTCCTGCCTGTAATGAGCAAGAGAATATTTCAATACTAATTCACAAACTAAATGAAGTGATGGAGCCAACGGGCTATGCCTATACCCTTACTTTTATTGATGATGGCAGTACCGATCAAACGCTCAATGTTCTCAAAGCACAAAACGCTATTCAACCGAATGTTTTTTATATTAGTTTTTCTAGAAATTTTGGGCATCAAAATGCATTAAAAGCAGGTTTAGATTCGGTTACTGGCGATTGTGTAATTATGATGGATGCCGACCTTCAACATCCTCCAGAGTTGGTTCCTGTATTGCTTCAGAAATGGAATGAAGGATTTGATTTAGTTTATACTATCAGAAAAGAGGACGCTAAAATACCTTTGATTAAACGTAAAACTTCTAAACTTTTTTATGAAATAATTAATAATTTATCTGATATAGAATTAGAAGAAGGTGCAGCAGATTTCAGGTTAATGGATAGAAAAGTAGTTGACGCCTTTAAGCAAATTAAAGAGACTGATCTTTTTTTAAGGGGTTTAGTAAAATGGATGGGATTCAGCCAAACTGGTATTGAATACTATCCCGCTAAAAGAAATAGTGGCGAATCAAAATATACGATCAAAAAAATGGTGCGCTTTGCACTACAAGGCATTACATCCTTTAGCACAAAGCCGCTTTATATGGCTTCCTATTTAGGCTTTATATTTTCATTGTTTGCTGTTTTGTACATGACTTATATAGTTTATAGTTATTACACAGGTCAAACTGTATCTGGTTGGGCTTCTGTAATTGCAACAATTACTTTTTTTGGAGGGCTACAACTAATGATTCTCGGAATTATTGGATTATACCTAGGCAAGCTTTTTGTACAAAGTAAAAACAGGCCCAATTATATTATTAAAGAAACAAATTTGCCTGGATGAGCCCAAAAGTATTATTGAGTTTTGATGTAGAGGAATTCGATATGCCTTTGGAATACCAATTTGCAATCAGCCCAAGCCAACAAATGCAATTGGGTAAAGAAGGATTAGATGTAATAACGCAGTTGCTAGAAGAACAAAACATTCCTACTACTTTATTTACCACCGCCAATTTTGCACAACATTTTCCCGATGCTATTCGTGGATTAGCAAACCAACACGAAATTGCTTCACATACCTTGTTTCATTCTGCATTTGAAAATGAACATTTGTTGCAATCAAAACAAATATTAGCATCCATTAGCCAACAAACTGTAAAAGGTTTACGCATGCCACGCATGCGTAAGGTTGAGATGCAAGCTGTAAAAGATGCTGGTTATCAATACGATTCTTCTATTAATCCAACTTGGATACCAGGCCGATACAATAATTTACATTTACCCAGAACCATTTATACCGAACAAACTGTTACTAGAATTCCCGCATCTGTTTCAGCAAATTTGCGCATACCTTTGTTCTGGTTGAGTTTTAAGAACCTTCCGTACGCATTATTTAAAAAATTAACCATTCAAGCATTGGAAAAAGATGGCTATGTATGCCTCTATTTTCATCCTTGGGAATTTATTAATATCAATGATTATGGATTGCCGGGTTTTACAAAAAGACTTTGTGGCGCACCACTACTTAACAGGCTCAATCAGTTAATTAATGACTTAAAAAAAAGTGGTTATGCATTTAGCACCATCGCTGATTTTTTAGAAGAAAGTAATCGTTGATTGAAGCAACACAAATTTTAAAATTAGTACCATGCAAAAGACAACTAATTTCTCGGAATGGATGATTGGATTTATTATTTTAATTCCTTTCTTTTATCTGGCAAGCATTTACAATAGTTTACCAGAGATAGTGCCAATTCATTTTGATTTACACGGAACACCAAACGGATTTGGCGAAAGGTCTACCCTAATTCTAACTACTAGTTTACTCGGCTTAGTTGCTGCAGGTTGTTATTTGCTGATTAAAAATTTACCGAAAATTGATCCGAAAAAAACCGCCGGTCAATCGCCAGAATTATATAAAAAATTAGCTTGGGCACTTGTTATATTTATGAGTGCACTAAACTTAATTATTGTTTTTTCTGCTGCTAATAAATCTGTTAATATTACCAAACTCATGCTACCCATGATTGGTATGCTATTTTCGTTTTTAGGATATTATATGCGCGATATGCAACCTAGTTATTTTGTGGGTATTCGCACACCTTGGACATTGGAGAACGATGATAACTGGCGCGAAACGCACAAACTTGCTAGTAAAATTTGGGTGCCAGGCGGTGTAATTGTAACAGTTGCAACATTAGTACTACCTGAAACTATTGCATTCATCTGTTTTATCACAACTATTGCAATTATTAGCATTATTCCAATTGGTTACTCTTATTTGTATTTTAAAAAACACCAACAATAATTTTTATGCAAAAAATATTCGTACTATTTGTGGGTTTAATGATGGTTCAATTTACCAATGCACAAAGCATTGTTGGTGTATGGCAAGGACTTATTCCAGTAGGGAAAAATAGCATTCGTTTTGTGATGCATGTTACCAATAACAACAACGAATACCAAACAGTATTTGATAGCCCAGACCAAAAAGGATTTGGCATTAAAGGTGGGAAAACCAGTTTTATAGCCGATAGTATTTTGGCCGATATTAAAATCATGAATGCTTTTTACCGAGGCAAATGGGATGGCAAAGACAGCATTGTAGGAAAGTTTGAGCAAGGTGCTTTTAAAACTTTGCTTAACATGAAACGATTAACTGCCGATGAAATTCCAGAACCACCTGCACCAATCGTTCGAACACAAACGCCCAAACAACCTTTTGGATATGCTTCTGAAGATGTAGAATACGATAATGCCGATAAATCGGTGCACTATGGCGCAACACTTACTAAACCAACTCAGGGAAAAGATTTTCCTACTGTAATAATCATTTCTGGTAGTGGTACACAAGACCGCGACGGAAATATGTTTGAACATAAAACCTATGCCGTATTAGCCGACCTGTTAACCAAACAAGGTATTGCTGTTTTGCGCGTAGATGACCGTGGCATTGGCAAAAGTACTTTAGGCCCAAAACCATTAGAATTAACCTCTGTGGAATTTGCAGGAGATGTTAATACTAGCATACAGTATTTATTAAGTAGAAATGATATAAATAAAAATAAAATTGGCTTAGTAGGTCATAGTGAAGGCGGAATGATTGCTCCAATGGTGGCTGTAAAGAATAAACAAGTAGCGTTTATTGTGCTTTTAGCAGGGCCAGGACAAACAGGACAAGAAATTTGGAATTTTCAAATGCAACGCTCTTTAGAAAAAGGAAATTTATCAATCGATCAAAAGAAATTAGCCGATGCAGCCATTAATAATATCAATGCAGCATTTGCAAAATCAACCGATTTAAAAATAGTGCAAGACAGTATGCGTGCTGCATTTGCAGTTTGGAAGAAAAATGTAAATGACAGTGTAGAACAATCTTTATTCATGCAAAGGCCCGTTCCTACATTTTTAAAATTGGCACAACAATACCAGTCTGGACTTTACTGGTTGAATTATTTTTTAAACTACCATCCTGCCGAAAATTTACAAAAACTAACCATACCTGTTTTAGCACTCAATGGTTCATTCGACATACAAGTGTCTAGCAAAGACAATTTACCTGCTATTGAAGCGGCCTTAAAAAAAGGACAAAACAAAAATTACCAGGTAATAGAAATGCCTAAAATGAATCACTTATTTCAAAGCTGTATTGCTAAAGAAATTTCTTACGAATCT
>JBAXPJ010000140.1:0-5177 GCA_037132335.1 Sediminibacterium sp.
TCCAGTAATTCCTGGCATCGACTCATCTATTAATACTACATCTACATAATTAGATTTCACATATTCTAGTGCATCAAACCCATTTGTACAAGTAACTACATCGTAACCCTTGTGCTCTAGAAATAATTTTTGCGATTGAAGACTTTCAATTTCATCGTCTACCCAGAGAATTTTTGCTAATGGCATATAATTAATTAGAGGTTAATGCACTATTATGTCGGTTTACGCGCTATTTTATTTTAATCCATAGAATAACCATTAATACTGTTCTATTTCCACTAAAATAATATTAACAAACCTAAATCTATTAGAATCTTTTGATTCGTTTGGGTATTTGTACTTTTGCATACTTTGATTTAACAATTCAGCAACAGCATGACAACAATTAAACGAAAAATAATCAATGATCCAGTTTATGGTTTTATTACCATCGACCATCCTTTGATATTTGCCATCATAGCCCACCCGTATTATCAAAGACTACGCCGTATTCACCAAATGGCATTGGCGCAGTTGGTTTACCCAGGCGCGGTTCATACCCGTTTATTGCATTCTTTAGGCGCTTATCACTTAATGATCAATGCAGTAAATGAATTACGTAGTAAGGGTGTAGACATTAGCCCCGAAGAAGCAGTGGCCGTTAAAGCCGCTATTTTATTACACGATATTGGCCACGGTCCTTATTCTCATGCGCTAGAGCAGGTATTGGTTCAAGGTGTTCACCACGAACAACTATCGCTTCAAATTATGCAAGAAATGAATCAAGATATGCAAGGTGCACTTGATTTAGCTATTCAAATATTTACCAATCAATACGCAAAGCCTTTTTTACACCAGCTAATTAGTGGACAGTTAGATATGGATAGAATGGATTACCTCAGTCGCGACAGTTTTTTTTCGGGTGTTAGCGAAGGGGTGATTGGATACGATAGAATTTTAAAAATGTTGGTAGTACACAACGGCCAATTAATGGTAGAAGAAAAAGGTATTTATAGTGTAGAGAAATTTTTAGTAGCTCGCCGTCAAATGTACTGGCAGGTTTATTTGCACAAAACTGTTTTGTCGGCCGAAAAAATGTTGGTGAAAATTTTAGAAAGGGTTCGAGAAATTTTTACCACTACAGATGCACAATTAACTACGCATTCTGCACTTGATTTTTTTCTAGGAAAATTTGATGGACAGATGAATCAAGCTGCACTTGAAAAATTTTGCTCGCTCGATGACCACGATATTATGCATGCTATTAAAACTTGGAGCAGCCATCCCGATAAAATATTGTCTTTATTATGTACCCGTTTATTAAACCGAGAACTCTATCATACACGTATACAAACGCATGAATTTAGCAACTCAATTATTTCCGAACATAAAAGTCGGTTAATGAAGGAATACAATGTTAGTGATTCTGAAATTAAGTACTTATGCTTTAATGGCGAGGCCTCTAATACCCTTTATCAAACCATCGATGAACGAATAAATATTTTATTCAAAGATGGCACTGTAAAGGATATTTCTATGATTGACAATGCATTGATTCAGCAAAATCTATCGGCCCCTATTAAAAAGTTTTACTTGAGTTTAATCAACTAACCAAACAACAAATTTGGATGGTGTAGTATTTTTTGAAACTGTATCCAAGTATTTAAAATATATCCTATGCAATTTACCGCCGCACAAATCGCTTTAATGATTGAGGGTAACATAGAAGGCAATCCTACTGTTACTGCAAGTTCGTTTGGTAAAATTGAAGAAGCTACTCAGAGTCAGTTATCTTTTTTAGCCAACCCAAAATACGAAGCATATTTATATACTACGGCTGCATCAATTGTAATTGTAAATGAATCACAAGTGTTAAGGCAAGCAACCCAAGCAACACTTATTCGTGTGCCAGATGCCTATGATGCTTTTGCCAAACTACTTACAAAATACCAAGAGATTCAATCACAGCAAATGGTAGGAATTCAAACACCAAATTTTATTGCTGCATCTGCAACATTAGGTGAGGCAATATTTGTTGCAGCATTTGCCTATATCGGTGAAAATGTTACCATTGGAAACCATGTTAAAATCCATTCTGGCGTAGTAATTGGCGAAGCTGTAAAGATTGGCAATGGAGTGGTATTACACGCAGGCGTAAAAATTTATGCCGATTGTATCATTGGCAATAATGTGATCATTCATGCAGGAACAATCATAGGTAGCGATGGATTTGGATTTGCACCCCAACCCGATGGGTCTTACCATAAAATCCCACAAATTGGCAATGTTATTATAGAAGACGATGTAGAGATAGGCGCAAATACAACCATTGATCGGGCAACAATTGGATCTACTTTTATTAGAAAGGGCGCCAAACTCGATAACCTAATTCAAGTTGCACACAATGTAGATATTGGAAGTAATTCTGTTATTGCAGCCCAAGCCGGCATAAGTGGCAGCGCAAAAATTGGAGTTGGGGTAATGATTGGCGGTCAAGTAGGTACGGCAGGCCATATTTCAATAGCCGATGGCAGTAAAATTGCAGGTCAAGCTGGGGTGACAAAGTCTATTTTAACCCCTAATAGGTCTTTTAATGGTACCCCTGCAATTGATTTTTCTAGTTCATTAAGAATTCAAATATTATCTCGTCGACTGCCTGAAATGGAAAAAAGACTGTTGGAAATGGAAAAAAGGATGCAAGAACTGCTTGCCAACAGGCCCTAATAATAGCACGTAAAACCACATTAAGCGCATTTAATTGTATTTTTGCGCCAGATTTTAGATTTAAGGACAAAATTTGTTTTGATTATGGATATGAATTTCAATCCCGATAAGCAACATACACTCAATAGTTCAATAAGTATTAGTGGTACTGGATTGCATACAGGAATTTTAGTGGATATGACGTTGAAGCCTGCAAACCCTGGTTTTGGCTTACAATTTCAGCGGGTTGACTTACCAAACCAGCCAATAATCAAGGCAGATTGTGATTTGGTTACAGATACAAGTAGGGGTACCACTTTACAAATAGGCGATGCTAAAGTAAGTACCGTAGAACATATTTTGGCCGCAATGGTGGGCATGGGCATCGACAATGTACTCATTGAATTGAATGGCCCAGAAGTTCCCATTATGGACGGAAGTTCTACTCCTTTTATTGAATTAATTGAGAAAGCGGGCATTCTAGAACAAGAAGCAGCAAAAGCTTGGTATAGTTTAGACGAAAATATTTACCATTACGACGAAGAAAAGCGCGTAGAAATGGTCGCTTTGCCTGCTTTGGAATACCAAATAACTACATTGATTGATTTTAATAGTCCTGTTTTAGGCACACAACATGCTGGACTAAAAACCATCAGAGAATTCAAAAACGAAGTTGCCCCTTGTAGAACATTTTGTTTTTTACACGAATTGGAAACCTTGTTAGACAACGATTTAATTAAAGGTGGCGATATAAATAATGCTATTGTAGTGGTTGACAAACCTGTAACTGATGCAGAAATGACACGCTTGGCCAAAGTGTTCAACCGTGAAAAAATTGAAGTAAAAAGTGAAGGTTATTTAAACAATCTAGAGCTTCGTTTTCCAAACGAACCAGCTCGTCATAAATTATTAGATGTTGTAGGTGATTTGGCTTTAATTGGTTACCCTATTAAGGCGCGTATCATTGCGAATCGCCCCGGCCACAGCACCAATGTGGAGTTTGCAAAAAAAATCAAACAATATATTAAACGTAATAAACACGTTAAGAATGTACCGGTTTACGACCCAACCCTTCCGCCTGTTTATACTTTAGAAAAAATTGAAAAGACCTTACCGCACAGACATCCATTTTTGTTTGTAGACAAAATCATAGAACTAACAGATACAAGTATCATTGGTATTAAAAATGTAACTTTTAACGAATGGTTTTTTCAAGGACATTTTCCGGGAAACCCTGTAATGCCAGGTGTTATACAGATTGAAGCCTTGGCGCAAACTGGTGGCATTTTGTGTATCAATGCCATGCCTGAAGGCGAGTATGATACTTATTTTTTAAAGATTGACAATTGTAAGTTCAAACAAAAAGTTGTTCCTGGAGATACGATGATATTAAAGATGGAACTAATTGCACCTATTAGAAGGGGTATCTGTGAAATGAGGGGAACTGTTTATGTTGGAGGCAAAGTTGCTACCGAAGCTGACTTAGTAGCACAGGTTGTAAAAAGAACTTAAATCATAATAATTTGCCAATAAAGCTATTTTTGTATCCATAAAAGCAACTTTGGTATCTTTTTTATAGTCATTAGTGCCATATGGAAGCACTAGTACAAACAAAACCACAAATAAGGATGACACATCCCTACACTTATATCGACCCAAATTCAAGCATAGCTCCGAATGTAAAAATCGATCCATTCACCGTAATTCACGGTGACGTAAAAATTGGCGAAGGCACTTGGATAGGTAGTAATGTGACCATTATGGATGGCACAAGAATTGGAAAGAACTGTAGGGTTTTTCCTGGTGCAGTACTCGGTGCTATTCCACAAGATTTAAAATTTAGTGGCGAAAAAACAACAGCCGAAATAGGCGACAATACCACCATTCGAGAATTTGTAACCATCAATCGTGGAACAGAAGACCGTGGCAAAACCAAGGTTGGAAACAACTGCTTAATTATGGCTTATAGTCATTTGGCGCATGATTGTATTATTGGTAATAACTGTATTTTAAGTAATAGCGTACAAGTTGCAGGGCATGTTACCATGGGCGATTGGGCCGTAGTTGGTGGCGTGAGTGCTGTTCACCAATTTGTAAACATTGGCCAACATGCTTTTGTAGCAGGTGGTAGTTTGGTAAGTAAAGATGTTCCCCCTTATATTAAAGCAGTGCGCAATCCATTAAGTTATGGCGGCGTAAACAGTGTAGGACTAAAACGCAGAGGATTTCCTTTACAACAGATTAACCATATTTTAGACGTATATCGCACCATCTATAATAAAGGATTTAATATCTCCCAAGCCCTTGAATTTATTGAAGAAGAATTACCTGCCACAGATGAGCGCGACGAGATAGTTACTTTTATCCGCGAGAGTGGTAGAGGAATCATCAAACGATTTACCAAAGGTGCAAATGACGAGGACTAACCAAGTTTTAGGCAAAATCAGTTTGCAAGATTCAGGCAAACGTTTTAATCGAGAATGGATTTTCCGACA
>JBAXPJ010000141.1:0-4994 GCA_037132335.1 Sediminibacterium sp.
TATTTTTTTCAATCAGAAAATTATTTGAAAATAATGATATCAGGAGAAACCACTGTATCACTCACATTTTTACCCATATCGCGTGCCCAAAATTTAAAATAGCAGGTGTCGTTTTTATTGCCAGGGCAACCAGGTAAAATTGGGTAACTCACATTCAAATTGGTTCCAACACTATAACCAATTTCAAAAATTCCTTTTAAATTTGGTGTAGCAACAAAACTTGGAATTTTAGTTCTGTCAGAAAAATTGGTGCAGGTTTTGGTCCTGGTAATTTTTTGCACCCAGATACTATCTTGTAAATCACCTTCTTTGTCGGTAAATTCAAGACTAAAAACAATACTGCTACCGTTGGCAAAACCAGTTGCATTAACAGTTTTGAATGTTAAACTTGGCTTGGTATTATAAGTATCTTTTTTACAGGCACAGAATACCAAGGTTATTGCCAGAACTAAACCTATTTTTGTCTTCATTCGTTTCGCTTACAAATCAAATTTAGTTAAAACATTACAATACATAGCAGTGCTACCATTCGATGTTAACAATATTTTCTCAGAGTCGGCCCAGAATTTTCAGGAACGGGCCTTAGAACTGTTCAATTGGCAGTATTTAAACAACCCAGTTTATAAACAATGGTGCGATTTAACCATTACTGAGCCTTCGTCTATTCAAACAATTACACAAATTCCAGCCTTACCCGTTGGATTTTTTAAAACACATAAGGTAGTAAGTACTGATTTTCCATTGGTTAACTTGTTTGAGAGTAGCGGCACCACTCAAACAAGCAACAGTAGACACTGGGTAAAAGACCTTGAATTGTATCGTTTGAGCTTTAATAAAGCCTTCTCAATGTTTTATGGAGACGTTAAAGATTGGTGTATTATTGGACTTTTACCAGCCTATTTAGAAAGACAAGATTCTTCATTAGTGTTAATGGTAGATGAATTGATTAAGCAATCTGGCCACCAACACAGCGGATTCTACTTGTATGAACACGAAAAACTAGCTGCAACACTAGCTTTATTAGAAGCGGCAAAACAACCTACTCTTTTAATAGGGGTAACTTTTGCCTTACTAGATTTTGCTGAAAATTGGCCGCAGCCATTGCACTATACCACTATCATGGAAACGGGTGGCATGAAAGGACGGCGCAAAGAAATTACGCGCGCTGAAGTTCATGAAGTATTAACCACGCAGTTTAAATTGCCCAAAATTCATTCAGAATATGGCATGACAGAATTATTAAGTCAGGCCTATTCAAAAGGGGATGGACGTTATTACTGTCCGCCTTGGATGAAAGTATTGGTTCGCGACGAAGAAGATCCCATGCAAGTGAAAACTACTGGAAAGGGGGTATTAAATATTATTGATTTGGCAAATACTTACAGTTGTGGCTTTATAGCTACAGATGATATGGGAATTGTGTATGATGATGGAAGTTTTGAAGTGTTTGGCAGACTAGATAATAGTGATATTCGTGGGTGTAGTTTGATGGTGGTTTAGAAAAAAGAATAAGCTTGTAAAATTAACTTCTAACATCGTTTTTCATATCTGCGCTAATTATTATTTTTCTTCCAGTTTTGCACTGTTTTCCATGCAATTCCTTGCAAGAAATTGGCTTCATCTTTTGAAATACCTATTGGAAAATAAGTGTAACCTAGTGGGCTTTCTTGAAATATGGTTGCATAAATAACACAAACTGCTAAATAAGTGCCATGAATACTTGCATGCTCTTTATCGGGTCCTAACATGGCTAATGAGGGATTTGCCTTTAAAGCGTTTTCAAATGCAATTCCAACTGGTGCTACTGGGATACCTAATTTTTTGCTGATTGTTTTATGCGCTTCTGTAATTTGATGTAAGTCAATCCAGTTTAATCTTTCGTAAGGCCAAGCCATATACAATAAGGTTTTACTGCCCGCTAGTTTTATTTCAGTATTAAACTTGCTAGCAAACTCATAAAAGGGCTCAACACTGTGTTCGGTAAGTTCTGGTATATCTTCTTGAAGAATTGTTAAGTTATAGCCACCATTGTTAATAGAGTCGTGAACCCATTGTTGATCATTTAAAATTTTCAAAGTGGCACCGCCTTTGGTGGCTTTATTGGCAATGATAATATTAGGAGTAGGGGCAGATGCTGCAAGGGCAACTATGTGTTTTTCAATCCCTCCGTTCCGATAGGTTAAGCTATTTCCAATGAATAATAATTTCTTTGGAGCATGAAGTGATTGCGCAAATGGCTGAAAATGAATAACAGCAAGCAAAAAAGCGATTAATAAAAATGGACGTTCGATTTTTTTTGGGAAATATTTAATCATTGATTATCTAACTTAATGGATCAAATTTATTAATGTTGTGTAAATGGAATAAACTTATAATTAATTGAGTTTATCACTTAAATTTTATTAAACTCAATTTAACCCGAAAAAATTAGAATGATGACAAAAAAAATCTTTGGAATGCTTGTGTTGCTTGTTTTATGTTCAACTGGCTATGCTCAGTCAAGTAAAGATTTTTTTGATAGGGCATTGATAAAATACCGTTTAGAAGATTACGCAGGAGCCATTCAAGATTATAACGAGGGAATTGATTTTGCACGCATTAATCAGTACCCATCTAATAAAAAAAGTCAGGCAAACCCATTATACGACAAAACACTTGCGGCTGCTTATTTAAAAAGGGGTTTATGTAAGATTAAATTAAAAGATAAAAAAGGGGCTTGTATTGACATTAATAAAGCGGCTGATATGGGCGATAGAAAAGCATACAAAGAGAAAGAGAAATATTGCGACAAATAGGCCTCAACTAATCATTATAATTAAAAATTTATCGTCAAATAAGTATATAAAAATCTCCAAAACCTAATTTTTATCATTTTCTGCCCAAAATATTTGGTTAACTTTATTTAGTGAAAAAGCTAATAACCATATTCTTTCTGCTCATTTACAGTTTTGCAACAGTTGGTGCAACTGTTCGGGTACATTATTGTATGGAGAAATTTGTTGGATTTGAATTGTTTCACAGCAATAGTACTAAAGATAAATGTGCTAAATGCGGTATGAAAAAAAGCACAACAAAAAAAGCTTGTTGTAAAGATGAAACCAAACAAATTAAAATTGAAAAAGAATACAAATTAACTGCATCGTTAAATATATTATTGAATAGCTGCTCTCAAAAGCTTGTTTCTTTTAAAACGGATTATTTTGCAACGTCTTTAAAAATAGGTTCTAAATTTTATCATGCACCTACTTTCTCATTAGCAAAGACGGTTCCTATTTATGTCTTTGATTGTACCTATCGAATTTGATTTTCTTAATTGTGTATTAATAATCAATAACTGAATATTTTTAATTCAGTGGATTGAATTAAATATCAATTAATGAAACTTATATGAAAATCAAATATTTTTTTATCTTTTTAGTTTTGACAGGATTTAGCATTCGGTTACTTGCTCAGGATACAAATCAATCACCATTTACTATTATATCATTTAAAGTTTTTGGTGCTTGTGAACAGTGTAAAGACAGGATTGAAACAGCCTTAAAAATTAAAGGCGTTAAATCTGCCGATTGGAATGTAGACACTAAACAATTGGCTTTAGAATACAATCCTGCCGTTATTTCTTTAGAAAAAATTGAAAATAAAATTGTAGCGGTAGGGCATGATTTGACTAATAAAAAAGCTAAAAATGTTATTTATAAATCTCTGCCTAGTTGCTGTCTTTATAGAGATTTAGTACCTGAATTAAATACAAAAAAAACTATTGATTCTATAACAAAATCAGTTACTCCCGTTACACTAAATGATCCTTTATTTATTAAAGGAATTGTACTTCAAGAAACCAATACAGGAAAATTAAATCCGCTTTTTAATGCAAGTATATACTGGTTAGGAACCAATACTGGCGTATTTACTGATAGTGTAGGTGTGTTCTCTATATCACCTAATGCTAATAGTAATAAATTAGTTATCAGTTATATTGGATATAAGTCAGATACAATCAGTGTTGATACCAATACAGCGTTAAAGATGATTTTAGCTTCAAAAAAACAGTTGTCTGAAATTACGGTTTTCAGCAAACAAAAAACGTCTTACTTTTCTCCACTGGCTACTATAAGAACTGAAGTAATGACTAGTGGTGAGTTATTAAAAGCAGCCTGTTGTAATTTAAGTGAAAGCTTTGAAACCAATCCCTCGGTTGATGTGTCATACAATGATGCAGTAACAGGATCTAAACAAATTCAATTGCTTGGATTGAGTGGAAATTACACCCAACTAACTGTTGAAAATTTACCAGGTCCTAGAGGATTAGCAACAGCTCTTGGTTTAAATTCTATTGCTGGTCCTTGGATAGAAAGTATTCAACTAACAAAAGGTGTTGGATCTGTAGCAAATGGTTTTGAAAGTATTGCAGGTCAAATTAATGTTGAATTGAAGAAGCCAGAAACTGCCGAGCAATTACTTCAAAATATTTATATAAATGAATTGGGTAAAACTGATTTAAATTTAAATCTTTCTAAAAAGCTCAGTAGCAAATGGTCTAGCGGATTATTATTGCACGAAGATTTTTTAAACAATAGTCAGTTAGATTTTAATAAAGATGGTTTTAGAGACTTGCCAACAGGGAATCAATTTAGTTTGATTAATCGTTATAAATACGATAATAGTAATGGACTATTATCGCAATTTGGCATTAAAATATTTAAGGATGATCGGTTAGGAGGACAAACTAGTTTTAATGAAAAAACCGATATTAATTCTACCACTAAATATGGCTTAGGAATTAATACGCAGCGCTATGAAGCTTTTGGTAAAATAGGCTATGTATTTCCGCAACAGAAATATAAGAGTATAGGGCTACAATTAGCTGCAATTGACTACACGCAAGCTTCTTATTTTGGTTTTACCAATTACAATTCAAAACAGCAGAGTTTTTATAGTAATTTAATTTATCAATCTATTATTAACTCTACCATTCATAAATTCAGAACAGGCTT
>JBAXPJ010000142.1:0-4987 GCA_037132335.1 Sediminibacterium sp.
GAAGAAGTGGTTTTTAATGTCATTGGGTAGGTAGGCCAAGGCATAATTGAAGATCTTGCATCTGGAGGCTTTGGTAATAGCTCAAATTGTGTTACTGAGATAGCACCTTGTCTATTTGAAGTTCCTACACAATCACTTCCAGTATCACCACCGCCAATCACTACTACATTTTTACCTGAAGCTAATAAGTCTGCGGCTTCCACTTTTTTATTGGCTACTCTTTTGTTTTGTTGTTTTAAGAATTCCATGGCATAATAAACGCCGTTTGATTCTCTGCCTGGAATAGGAAGGTCTCTTGGAATAGTGGATCCTCCAGCCAAAACAATTGCATGAAATTCACGAAGCAAATCGTTGATACTAACATTCACGCCTACGTTTGAATTACACTTAAATACAATGCCTTCTTCTTCCATTAAACTTATACGTCTGTCAATTACCCATTTTTCTAATTTGAAATCTGGAATGCCATATCGTAAAAGTCCACCAGCTGCATCGTCTCTTTCAAAAACGGTTACTGAATGGCCAGCATAATTTAATTGTGCGGCAGTGGCTAAACCTGCAGGACCTGAGCCAATTACGGCTACTTTTTTTCCGGAACGAAGATTGGGTTTATGCGCTTTTACAAATCCTTTTTCAAAAGCAATTTCAATAATATGCTTTTCAATTTCTTCAATAGCTACAGGAGGTTGATTAATTCCTAAAACACAAGCGCTTTCGCAAGGAGCAGGACAAATTCTTCCAGTAAACTCAGGAAAATTATTCGTGGAACTTAAAATATCATAAGCCTCTGCCCAACTTTTTTTGTACACTGCATCATTGAATTCAGGAATGATATTTCCTAAAGGACATCCGCTATGACAAAATGGTACGCCACAGTTCATGCATCTTGCAGACTGTTCGTTTAATTTCTGTTCTGGTAATTGTTCTACAAATTCTTTATAATCATGCAAACGTTCAACAACTGGTCGTTTGCTTGGTAGTTCTCTTGTAAATTCTATAAAACCTGTTGGTTTGCCCATAGTAGTTGATTTGATAGATCAATGTTTGTTCTTTGCTTATTTGCCTGAAATGACGCCGCTATTTTTTCTTTTTTCTATTAGCACTTGCTTATAATCTTTTGGAAATACTTTAATAAAGTTTTTCAATTGATTATCGAAATCACCTAATACAAATTTGGCAATACTACTTGCTGTATATGCATAGTGTTTGGTAATTAAATCATTTAATACGATTGCGTCTTCTTGGTCAAGTGGGTCTAAGTCAACCATTTCCAAATTGCATTTTGTTGCAAAATCTCCTTTTGTATCATATATATAAGCAATACCACCGCTCATACCTGCTGCAAAGTTTCTGCCAGTATCACCTAAAATAACTGCGTTACCTCCAGTCATATATTCACAACCATGGTCTCCTACACCTTCTACAACCACGTTGGCTCCTGAATTTCTTACACAAAAACGTTCGCCAGCTTTTCCACGGATATACGCTTCGCCACTGGTTGCACCATAAAATGCAGTGTTACCGATAATGCTATTGTCTTCTGGTACAAAAATTGCTTTTTTATCGGGGTAGGCTATTAGTTTAGCACCACTCAATCCCTTTCCAAAATAGTCATTTGCATCACCTTCTAATTCGTGTGTTATTCCTTTGGCATTAAATGCGCCAAAACTTTGTCCGGCAGTACCTGTGAAATTAAAATGGATGGTATCGTCTGGTAAGCCAGCTGCTTTGTATTTTTTGGTTATTTCGTTTGATACAATTGTACCAACGGTTCTATCGGTATTTTTTATTAAGAAACTACCTTGAACGCGCTCCAAATGATCAATGGCAGGTTGCGCTATTTTTAATAATTGCCAATCTAGTACTTCACTTAAACCATGGTCTTGCGTTTCTTGGTTGTATAAACCAGTTGATGCTTCGGCAGGTTCTTTATATAGTATTGGACTCAAATCTAATTTGCCAGATTTCCAATGATTAATGCCTTCTCTCATTTCAAGGTTTTCAACCTGTCCAATCATTTCGTTCACTGTTCTATAACCTAACTCAGCCATGATTTCTCGAAGTTCTTCTGTTATGAACTTAAAGAAGTTTACAATATGATCAGGGTCTCCTTTAAATCTTTTGCGTAGTTCTGGATCTTGTGTTGCTACTCCAACAGGACAGGTATTCATATGACATTTACGCATCATGATACATCCTTCCACAATCAATGCGGCTGTGGCAACTCCCCATTCTTCGGCACCTAAAAATGCAGCTACAGCAATATCCCTACCGGTTTTCATTTGACCATCTGCTTGCAAAACAATTCTGCTTCGTAACTTATTCTTTACCAATGTTTGATGGGCTTCAGCTAAACCTAATTCCCAAGGCAAACCAGCGTGTTTAATAGAACTAATGGGCGATGCACCTGTTCCTCCGTCAAAACCAGAAATTAAAACTACATCTGCTTTTGCTTTTGCAACTCCTGCTGCAATAGTTCCAACACCAGCTTTAGAAACCAATTTCACATTAATTCTGGCAGCTCTATTGGCATTCTTTAAATCGAATATTAATTGTGCTAAATCTTCAATAGAATAAATATCATGGTGCGGTGGAGGAGATATTAATCCAACACCTGGTGTAGAGTGCCTGGTTTTACCAATCCAATCATCCACTTTGTGACCGGGTAATTGTCCGCCTTCGCCAGGTTTTGCACCTTGCGCCATTTTAATTTGTAATTCGTCGGCTTCTGTTAAATAATAACTGGTTACACCAAAACGTGCAGATGCTACTTGTTTAATAGATGAGCGCATGGAATCTCCATTTTCCATTTTTGTAAAACGGATTTCGTCTTCTCCACCTTCTCCTGTATTGCTTTTACCGCCCAAACGATTCATGGCAATGGCAAGCGTAGTATGTGCTTCCCATGAAATGGAACCAAATGACATAGCACCAGATGCAAAACGTTTGTAAATACTTTCTGCTGGTTCTACTTCATCAATTGAAATGGCAGGAAGATTACGTTTGAATTGAAACTGACTTCTAATGGTACAAGCTTTTACTGCTTGATCATTTACAAGTTTACTATATTTTTTAAAGGTCTCGTAGTCATTTGACTGCGTAGAATGTTGTAATAAATGGATGGTTTGTGGATTGAATAAATGGAATTCACCTTTGCGTTTCCATTGATAGATTCCACCAACTGGTAATCGGTCTACAGGTATTTCTTTTCTACTAAATGCAAAGAAATGTTTTGATAAAGTTTCTCTTGCAATTTCGTCTAATCCCATTCCTTGAATCCGGGATGTTGCACCAGTAAAATAGGTGTCAACTACTTCGCTATTTAAGCCAATGATTTCAAAAATCTGTGCACCTTGATAAGACTGCAAAGTTGAAATACCCATTTTAGAAAACACTTTCAATAGCCCTTCGTTAACGGCTTTAATATAATTCTTCTTTAGGTAATCTGGTTCTAGTGTTGTTTGCATTTTTCCACTTAAACGCATATCGCGAATGGTAGAAAGTGCTAAATATGGATTGATTGCAGTTGCACCAAATCCTATCAAACAAGCAAAATGGTGTACTTCCCAAACGTCTCCAGCTTCCACAATAATTCCAACTTGTCCACGTAAACCTTTTCTAATTAAATGGTGGTGAACGGCAGCCGTAGCAAGTAAAGATGGAATAGGTGCGTGGTCTGAATCAATGGCGCGATCTGTTAAAATAATTACTTCAAATCCGTCTTCTACTGCATCTACAGCATATCTGCACAAACGATCAAGACCTTTTTTAAGTGAGCCTGCTTTTCCATCGGCCCTAAAATATGTTTGCAATGTTTTTGCCTGAAACACGCCCGTATCTATACTTCTAATTTTTTCTAACTCGTGGTTATTTAAAACAGGTTGTTGTAATGCAACCACATGACAAGCCAATGGATCTTCTACTAATAAATTTCCAGTACTTCCTGCAAATGTTACTAATGACATGACCATTCTTTCACGAATAGGATCAATAGGCGGGTTGGTTACTTGTGCAAATAGTTGTTTAAAATAACTGCTTAAATGTTGTGGTTCATCGCTTAAAATTGCTAATGGTGTATCGGTTCCCATTGAGCCAATGGGTTCTTTTCCATCAATTGCCATTGGTGCAATAATATTGTCGAGATCTTCTGTTGAATAGCCAAATACTTTTTGGTATTTAAAAACTTGGTCTGGTTCTAAATGGGTAAACATTACCCTTGGTTCTGGAAGTTCTTCTAAACGGATTTTGTATTTATTAAGCCATTCTGCATATGTTTTATTAGAACAGATATCTTGTTTTAATTCTTCGTCACTAATAATGCGACCTTGTTCCATATCCACTACAAACATCTTACCTGGTTGTAGTCGGCCTTTTTCAATAATGGTTGACGGATCAATTGGTAATACGCCAGTTTCAGAAGCCATAATGACACGATCGTCATTGGTAACGCAATACCTAGAAGGTCTTAAACCATTTCTATCAAGTGTTGCACCAATAATTTTTCCATCAGTAAATGAAATAGAAGCTGGGCCATCCCAAGGTTCCATAAAGCAAGCGTGGAATTCATAGAAAGCTTTTTTAATAGCATCCATGTCTTTGTTGCCATCCCATGCTTCTGGAATAAGCATCATCATTACATGTGGCAATGAACGACCCGTTAAAGTGAGTAGTTCAATCATATTGTCTAAACTAGCAGAGTCAGACTGGCCGTTGGTTACAATAGGAAGCAACATGTCCATTTCTTCTTTTGAAAAGAATGGAGACGTAAAATATTTTTCACTGGTACGTAACCAGTTTAAATTTCCTTGTAGGGTATTGATTTCGCCATTATGGGCAATGTATCTGAATGGTTGTGCCAATTTCCAAGAAGGGAAGGTGTTAGTAGCAAAACGAGAGTGCACTAATCCAAAAGCAGAAACCACTCTTTTGTCACTCAAATCGGGGAAATAGCCACGAACTTGTAAACTGGTTAATTGTCCTTTGTAAA
>JBAXPJ010000143.1:0-4978 GCA_037132335.1 Sediminibacterium sp.
CTCTAATTTACAAATTAATATTTATAAAACACGGAATTTACATAATGCATAAGAAAACCCTTGCTTTAAGGCAGGGGTTTTCTTTTACTGAGGAACATTCGGGAATAAACTTGAAAGTAGAAAAATTAATTCTTAGACTTTACTTTAATTTCCACTACCCCACTTTTACCATCTTTAGGGTATTTTTTCATTGCATTTTCTCCTCTCAATATATTAATTGATTCAATATCATTTGGAGATATCGCTTTCATTTCATTTTCTGTAATCTTAACACCATCTAAATAAAATGCAGGTTTGATTGCAGCCTTTCCAGCTTTACTATCAACAATAATATACTTTTCTGTGCCATTTTCAGTTTTCTTTTCAATAACTACATTAGCCTTTTTCTCTAATGCATCTAATACTTTTTGTTTGTCTTTTGTAGTTAAAGTAACATTCGAGAATTTTACTTGTTTACTACCTGAAGGCGAAGCAAATACAAGAGTATCCAAAGATGTTTTAGAAGTGACTATGATTTTATCACTTTTTGAAGCAGCCGACTTTGTCTTTGGTATTGTGTCAGATGCAGTTTGTAATTTGACACTGGTTTTTTCAAAATTTTCTCTAATAATTGCTGATGCCTTTACTTCGATTGTTTTAATTGAAAAAGAAAGAACTACGCAAATTGTGATTGGTAAAACAAACAGTCTGCGTAAATGACTGAATTTTGTTTTTTTGATTTGATTTAACATAAATAATCGTCGTTTAATTGGTGAATAAAAAAATGTATTTGTTAATAAATGTTGTTGTTTAGGATATGCTGAAGCAAGCAATAATTCCGCTAATACACTCGAATCTTGATTTTCAATAGATTTTTGATCGGCAATGAACTCATGTATCAGATACAATTCATTCCTAATGAGCCAAACTATAGGATTAAACCAACCTATCAATAGTTGTAATTCAATTAAAAGTTTATCAACAGAATGTTTTTCTTCGATATGAACCACTTCGTGTGCAAGAATTTTCTTTCCTACATCACTACTTAAATCAATGGCTGTATTCCAAAAAATATATTTGAAAAAAGAAAATGGAGTTCCTTTTACATCTGTCATAACCAAATTCATGCCCTTCAATACTTTTAAAGGATATAGACTTATCAATTTTCTAATATCCCATAATGATTTAACAAACCTTATAATAAAAAATAATGATATTATAATTCCAATTATTAATAGAAGATTATCCCATGTATACTTTGCTGTATTTTCGATAATTTCTTGTTCTAATAAACTATTATTTTCTGAAATAAAATTTGCAAAATTTAAAACTTTGGAAGAAGCAATATCTTGTTCTTTTACTATTTGAATTGAAATGAGAGGCACTATCCATGAAAGAACAGATATACCCATTAGATAAAACCTATTGTACTGATGAAACTGCTTATTTCTTAACACAAACCAATAGTAAGTATATAATAAAGCACTACATAAAACTACTTTCAATAAATAAAATAGAATTGTAATCATGGTAGTTATTTTTTCTTTTTAATTTCTTGAAGGAGTAATTCTAAATCAGCCACTTTTAAGTCCTTTTGTTTTACCATGAAGGAAACTACATCAGCAAAAGAACCCTCAAAATATCCTTCTACCAATGTTTTGATGCTAGACGAAGAATATTCTTCTTTACTAATAACTGGAGCATAACAATGTACCCTTCCATGTACCTCATGGTTAATATAGCCTTTGTCAATTAAGATTTTAATGATAGTCGCAATTGTATTACTATGCGGTTTGGGTGCTGGCATTTCATCTACAATGTCCTTTAGGTAAGAAGATTCTAATTTCCAAAGCACCTGCATTACTTGTTCCTCAGCTTTTGTTAATGGTTTACTCATTGTTTTTGATTTATGAAAACAAACCTATAACTAATTTTTTAGTTTTACAACTAATTTTTTAGTTTTAACAAAAAATATATAAATCAATCACTACAAAGTGTTTATTTCTTAAAATAACTATAGTTTTAGAAAATATTAAAAAACCGACACATTTGGGTCGGTTTTTGTATTTACGGGTTGTTAAGCTTGGTATCCAAAATCGCCCTAACATCCCCAGCAAATTCATCCAAACTGGCTCCTAAGGTGGCTACAAAGTGTTATTTTCTAAAATAATAATAGTTTTAGAAAATAATATAAAACCGACCCAAATGGGTCGGTTTTTTGTTTATAGGCAATACATAAAAAATTATTTCTGACTCAATAATTCAATTAGGGAATTGTTGACATAATAGCTTTCTCTACCCAGCTTTTGCTTTTTCAAAAAGTCATTCTTAACTAATTCCTCTAAATATCTAATCGCGCTACTTCTACTTACAGACAAATCACGTTCTATAAATTCAATTTTGGTATAAGGATATTTAAATAAATTATTCAGTAGGTCTTGGCTATATAATTTTGGAAGTTTCGCTTTTATTTCATGTTTATACTTTTTCATTGCTTTATGAATAGCATTAATTAAAAGAACCCCCTCTTTTGCGGTATTTTCAACACCATCCAACATAAATAAAATCCAAGGTTCCCAATTACCAGTTTCTCTTACTTTTTGAAGCTGTTCGTAATATTCGCTCTTCTTGCTAATGATATACCTACTTAAATAAAGTACAGGGATATCTAATAATTTTTTATTCACTAGGTATAAAATATTAATGATACGGCCCGTACGTCCATTGCCATCATAAAATGGGTGAATCGTTTCAAACTGATGATGTATGATGGCCATTTTAATTAAAGGATCTATATCTGCTAACTCATCATTATTTATAAACGCTTCAAGGTTTTGCATTAAACTTTCAATCTCTAATGCATCCTGTGGTGGCATATACACAATTTCCCCAGTCTTTTCGTTTAACAATTTTGTTCCCGGAACTTTTCTAAACCCCGCATCATTTTGTTCAATTACTGATTGTATTTTCAAAATGTGGTTATTAGTAAGTAGCCCACTTGATTGTATCAAATTAAATCCTTGCTTTAAAGCCTCGGCATATAAATGAACCTCTTTCGCTTCTGGGGATGCAAACAAATTGGAGTAAACGCTACTTTGATAAACCTCGGCAAATGTGCTTATAATGTTTTCAATAGCAGCACTTTCCTTAGCTTCTCTTAATGTTAGTGTTTCTAACAAAATATTTTGATTGGGGATGCTTGTGATTACTCCTTTAAATTCTGCTAGACGCTGATGCGCAGCAGCTAATTTTCTTAAAACAGTCTTTGTTTCAACTTCAACTTGCAATGGTAGAAAAGGTATCATTTTGACTCATTTAAATCAAATATAAGTCAAAATATGCGTTTTCTGACTTATGTTCAAAAAATAGGTGTCAAAAAAGATGAAATATGAATTATATGTAACTAATGAAGATTTTTAAGATTTGGGGTTAAAATTTCCCTGACATCAGCTGCAAATTCTTCCAAACTAGCTCCTATTGAGGCTACATCGAAAAATCATGAATCCATCAAGAATTTAACTTCAAGGTCGGCAATGCTCGAACACGACCTACAGCAAAACGAATCGATAATAGAGTCATTAAACAGTGATAAGAAAGAATTAAAAGCAAAATTAAATGAGGCTAACAATAAAGGGGTTCTTAATAATACCCAAAAAATATAGAAGAAATAGAAGAAAATAACTGTTCCGGAACATTTTTTATCGTTCTGGAACACTTTTTAACGTTCCTCAATGTACCTGAACATTCAATTGTATTCTGGACTATTCAGGTACATAAAAATGACCTAAGGGTTATGAAGATTTTTTGAGAAAATTAGAGCTTTAATTTATAGTTTGTTATGTTTTGTCCAAACCGGAATCAATCGATTTGGACCGAATTCTGGGGGTGTTTCCCTCACGCAATATAGTTTAAATATTAAACTGAATCAACCCATAAGCACCTTATACAAACCTACTTCAGAATCAACCCCCAACTTAATGAATATGCGGTTCTTAATGGTAGATATCGTATTGGATTTAAGACATAGCCTTTCTGCAATAAGACCAGTGCTTAATCCCTCCATAATACAAATGGCCACATCCTTTTCACGGAGGCTTAGTTTATTCATATTATTTAAAGTATCTGGAGCTTGCATCAATTTATTATAGCTTATTTACTCAAATTCATTACTTGCGTTACGGTTGGCATAATCACAATACGGATACGGCGATTATTTAATCGGCCTGCCTTGGTTTTGTTATCATCTACCGGCACGTATTGACTTCGTCCTGCTGCAATAATGCGCTTAGGATTAATCTTGTATTTAGTTTGTAATATTCTAGCAACGGCAGTGGCACGGTTTACACTTAAGCTCCAGTTATCGTTAGCAGCACTTTTCTTAAAGGCTTTGTTATCGGTATGACCTTCAATCATAAATGTTAAATCGGGTTGGGCCTGCAATAAACCAGCAATGGTAGCCAACACTTGTTTCGATTTTTTTGTAAGCGTATAACTACTGCTATTAAATAATATCTTATCTGAAATATCAACAAATACATAGCCCTTATTTAAACGTACATCGGCATCTGCTGCAGTGTATTTTTTCATATCAGACTTAAAGCCATCTAACCAAACATTATCTCCACCATTGTTGCCATTGGTAGTTTTAATACCAGCTAGTTCCGACTTGCTAAGTAATGACAACCCTAGCATTTGATTTAAAAAAACATCACCCTCAGTTATAACAGGAGGCTTAGAAGCTATTGCACGGTAATAACTAACACTGTCCTTTAAACTATTTACATTACTCTTTAACACTGTTAAGCTACCTGTAAGATTAGCCACAGTGTCAGACATTTTATTTTTTAAAGTATCGTATTTACTATTTAGCAAACTATTGGCATCCAAGGCCTCACTTAATTTACCCGGAGGTATACAAGAAGCAAGAGAAAAAATGGTTGCGAATGTTATAATTTGTTTTCTCATAAATATTTATGTTAAAATCCAAACCTTGATTTTT
>JBAXPJ010000144.1:0-4945 GCA_037132335.1 Sediminibacterium sp.
GAATTGACAGAAAAATACCGTGTTGAAAACAAATTATTCAAAGGAATTAATATAGGCGGTATTAACAGAGCAGACGTAGCAGACTTTTTAATAAAGCAAGCAGAAAATCAAACTGAATTAAAAAAGTACATTGGTATATCTGAAAAATAGAATATGAATGATCTAAAAGCTGGAATTTATGTCAAAAGCACTGACGCGTTGATTGGCAGTTTCTTCGAGAATACAACCATTCTAATCGTTCAACACAATGAAGAGGGAAGTATAGGGTTTGTAACCAATAAGTCCTTTGAAAAATCCTTGCATGAACTAATTGAATTCAATCACATTAAACCATTTCCACTGAGGGATGGCGGCCCCGTTGATAGAGAACACCTCTTTGTATTGCACAAGCGACCCGATCTCATTGATGGAGGTAAACAAATAACCAATGGACTTTATTTGGGTGGTAATATGGATCAAGTGATCGAAGCTATCAACACCAAGGGTGCCACTCAACAAGAAATTCAACTTTTTATCGGTTATTGCGGATGGGATTTGGGAGAATTAGAAGCGGAGCTGGAAGAGGGAAGCTGGACATTCAGTTAATTTTAGGGAGTGTTTTGCTCACAAAATTCTTTGAGTTTATTAAGTGCCTTTGGCCATGAGTTATTCATGTATTCAGTTAAATCTTCTGTGAGGCCAACCAATTCAACTTCAATATCCGTAACACCGTTATTTTCTTGGAATGTATAATTTTCAAATCCATTAGCCCATTTTTCGACTTCTGGACCAGATGTTATTTCCATATTCGCTTGTACCAGTCCATAATGGCGTATGGAGATATATTTATTTGTGATGTTATCTGCAATTTCCGAAACCATACCTCCCTTGTTGCCTTTCTCATCAAATCCTACAAACAACATTTTGCTTCCTTTATTCCAATTCCCCTCATAGGTAGATGTTGGATTAAACATAGCGGTCCAATGCTCATAAGTTGATTTGTTACTAATGCCAAGCATTAAATCATAAATCTTATTGACTGGCGCATTTATTTTGATTGTGTATTGTAATTTATTCATTTTGTAAAAAATTATTGTTCTACATACTTTTTAAAGTTATCCAAAATCATTTGCCAACCTTCTCTTTGCATTTCTGCAGGGTTTTCTTGCTCTGGTTCAAATTCTTCTGTAACAATAGTTCCTGTATCCGAGGATTCAAAAGTTACTTTCATTTTACGACCATCGCCTAATATAATTTCAATATTCTTTTTAATTACAATTTTTTCATACGTACCCCAAAAATCAAAACTCATTGTATTGTCTTTTGCTGACATAGTATAATGAAATTCACCTCCTACTGCTAAATTATTATTGGCATTTGGACAATGCCAATCTGAACTAGCAAAATTCCAATTTTTTACATGCTCTTCTTTAGTCCAAGACTCCCATACTTTATTGATAGGAGCATTTATTTTTGATTCTACTTTTATTAAGTTCAATGGTGTTGATTTTAAAATGCAAAGAAATATTAAAATTTGGTAAATTATGAATCTCTCAAGCAAAACCTCACGCAAACATCATGTAGCAAAGGAACCGCGATTTAACATAAGTCATTGTTTTATAATGTAATATGTTTATACAAAAACGAAATCAACCGATTTGGAACGATTTTAGGGGGTGTTTTCATGAAGCAGTCATGACGAATGATATAATTAATTACATTTATTACAAATTACAAAAAATGAAAAAAATACTCCTTCTAGTATTTATAGGATTGAATTTAACTTCTAATGCTCAAAAAACTGATTATAAATTAAAAAAATATGTATTTAATAATTTTATTCAAACTTATGATTACTCTATTTCAAAAATAAACAATGTAACTACAATCAGTGCAACATCTTTTGGATATGATAGATTTATGGATTTAGGAGATAAATTTGATTATTCATATTCAAATGATTCTAGTTATTTTTCACACAAAGTAACGGCAGGTAGAACTTTACCGCCATCTATTAAAATTATTAATAAAGGTGGTAATTTATCAATTTTAGAAAACGATTCACTTGTTAATTCTTTTACAGATAAATCAATCAATATCGCAATAAAAATGAGTAACCCACTCAGCTACATGCCAATCATTGAAAAGTGGGCGTCGTTAGGTAAGAAAAATTATTTACATGTATTTGATGGCGCTAACAAAAGAAATATTGATATAAAAACAGGAAAAGATATTACATTAAAAAGTCAAATATTAAACACTTATATTTTACAGTCGGGTTTAGGAAATATTTATGTGCTTTGTGATCAGAAATATAAAATTGTTGCAATAATAAATGGAGCAACTGATATAGTTGATCAAGATTGGGAAACTTTTTTGCCCGTAATAAAAAAGAACATTTTAAGTAATGAACTCAGCTTGAATACGGCAATTGGAAAAGAAGCAACACTTTTTAAAGAAAAAAAATACATATTAAATAATGCAAAAGTTTTAGATATAAAGACCGGGAAATTAAGTGGAGATACTGCCATTCTAATCGAAAATGGTTACATCAAAAATATTTACCCCGTAACTATTAGTACAAACAAATCACTTAAAACAATTGATATTAAAGGAAAAATTGTATCCCCAGGTTTATTTGATATGCATGCACACATTTATTATCCAAATCAATTAATTAATTTATTATCAGGCGGGGTTACTTCTGCTAGAGAAATGGGTGGCGACTTGGTAAACAAAGTACAAATTAGAAATGCCATCAACAACAACAAAAATATTGGAGTAGATTTATTTTTATTAGGATTAGTTGATGGTAAGGCAAAAGGCTCGTTTGGCAACATACAAATTAATACAGAAGGAGAAGTAAAAAAGGTAGCAGCCTATTTTGATAGTTTACAATTATGCGGATTTAAAATTTATGGAGAAATTGATTCTTCCACATTAAAATTTATTGGAATAGAAGCAAAAAAGAGAAATTTATTAATGGCTGGGCATTTGCCAAAAAATGTGTCGTTAGAATATGCCTTATCCTGTGGTATGAATAATTTTAGTCACTACATTTCTATGGATGGAAATAAAAGTAGCATCGAATCTCTTGTTGCAGCTAAAGGTTGGTTTGACCCAACTGAGGCTTGGGGTGAATTAGGCAACAGACCTTTAAAATCACCTTTACATTTAATAGACGATGAGTTTGCAGACTGGAGTGAACCACTTCAAGATAAAATTTCAAGATATGGTGTAAACTGGACCATAGACGAATTTAAAATATTTCAAAAAGAAATGGATTCAGAAATCCAACTATTTGTAAATATGGGTGTAAAACTATTGCCTGGGACTGATGTTGCTGCAGGTGTTAGTACACTTCATCGTGAAATTAAATTATTTGCAAAAAATGGAATGGGTAATTTAAAAGCATTACAATCAGCAACTATAGACGCAGCAATTAATTTAAAAATTGAAAAACTATATGGTTCAATAGAAACAGGAAAAATTGCCAATCTAGTGATATACAATACAAACCCAATTGAAAATTTAAATACAATTGAAAAGCCAATCATGGTTATAAAAAGTGGGACGCCCTTGAAAGTAAACGTATTAAGAAAACATGGTAATTTCAACAAATAGAAATATTAGCATTACGAATTTGTGTTTCACAATTCATGGCACAGAGTAAATCTAAAACAACAAAGAACCCACCATTTAACGTATATCCTTGATTTATAGTAATTTATGTTTTCACAAAACCGAAATTGCCCGATTTTAGTCAATTTCAGGTGGTTTTTTCGTCACACAGAGGTATTTATTATATTATAGATTAAATATATAGCTTACCTTTTAAAAGTAAATCACACACTCTATTGCAATTCTAACGCAACAGCTCTATTTACAATTCTTGTAATCACTATCATTCCTAAGAATCTTATTTAATTATTGAGATAGGCTATACCTTATTTCTAAATCAACATGTATGAAAAATATATTATTGTTTATTCTATTTGTTTTTTCTTCAACCATTATTAAAGCTCAAGACACTTTATCAATGAGATCTAGTGAGAATATATTAGTCAAAATAATTGAAGTGGGAATCTTAGAAGTGAAGTATAAAAAAATAGATAATTTAAATGGCCCCGTTTTTTCAATACTAAAATCAGATTTGTTAATGATTAAATACGAGAATGGAACAAAAGATGATTTTAGTAGTATTAAAAAAATAGAGGGATATAATTTATTTGTAATCGATGATTCTGTTCAAGGTAAGAATGATGCACAGAGATTTTATAATGGTTACAAGACTGCGGGAAATGCGGTAGTAGCCACTGGTTACTTTTTACCTTTACTAATTCCCGCTTTATCTATATCAATTGCTACAACTACAAATGTACCTAAAGATGAAAATTTAAATTATCCAAGTAAATCTTTAATGCAAAATGAAAAGTATGCAAATAGTTATCGACAAGAAGCGCTGAAAATTAAAAAGCGAAAAGTTTGGTTAAATTTTCTTATTACTCTACCTGCGTCAATCTATATGATGATGATGTTAATTTATAAGTAATTAAACATTACAATTTTTTTTTAGCCAAAATAAACTATTTTAATCATTGGGATAGGCAATAACCTATCTTTAAATCAGCATTTATGAAATATATATTACTATTTATTGTATTTATTTGTTCATCAAATATTATTAAAGCTCAAGACACTTTATCAATGAGATCTGGTGAAAATCTTCTGGTCAAAGTAATTGAAGTTGGCAACACAGAAGTGAAGTATAAAAAATTAGATAATATGAATGGCCCTATATACTCTATTTTAAAATCAGATTTGTTAATAATTAAATACGAGAATAGAACAAAAGATGATTTTAGTAGTATTAAAAAAATAGATGAAAAAGTAGTTGGTGTTGAAAATTTGTTTGTTCAGGGTCAAAATGATGCTATAATACATTATGATGGATATAAAACAGCAG